>DAHXLZ010000091.1 GCA_027365715.1 Methanomassiliicoccales archaeon
CGGCCGGTCCGTTATACGGCTGCCGGACCATCAGACTTCCCGCATATTGTCACACCCTGCCCGAAAGGCATGGAAGAAATTCTGCCCAGGCTTTGTCTAACTGACGGATGAGGTGGAAACTGAAAGGAGCCTGAGTGCCCCGAGTGCCCCTAATGTGCCGCAGAGGGAGGGACAGAGTCGGACAGGGCGCGCCTTTCCGGCAAATCTATTTACGTTAACAGATACATCAACAGATACGAATTGTTTTTACTCCGGCACGGCTGCGTCTCATACGTCATACGCATTTTTCCGCAAAACTCTGCTCCGGCCATATGGAGCTTGCAATGCCGGATTTGCAATATCAACTTAAATGGCGGGATCAGCGAATATGGGTGCTATTCTGCTATTGTGACAATAGATAACTGCCGGCCAGTTTTGACCAGAATCTTCCTATTGTGGCAATAGGCGGTTGTTCCTATTCATTTGTGCCTGAACACTGCAGAATATTTTTTGCATTATTCAGCGACTTCTGCGAGACAGTTGAGAAACGCTTCGGCAGGTTCGGGATGGAACCATTTACCTCCCTGACTTAGACTCCGTTCTTCAGATTGTCGAGGAGCAGCATGCCGGGTCTTTTGTTCTGAACATGGTCGTCGACATGTGCATTGCCCGTGATCCCTCCTGCTGTGCTTGCGCAGCCGCCTGATGACCTGTCCGCACTCCGATTGTACAATCACATTGGGTGCCAACAGCTTATCCATCCTTTCCATGAGGTCGCTGTCTATTGAGCACAGCACCCTGTGGAATTCACACCTTTTTGCACCACCGCCGATGCCCAGTTCTCTTCCAATCATCGAGTGAAGTCAGTCGAGCCTCCTCCTTCCCTTCTCCAGCTCAGTGTCGGAAAGCGTGTGCTTCGTGCTCAGGGGTATGGGTCCGTTGCGATACCTGAGCACACGTCTCGTGCGGTCAAACCACTCCATCCTCTCGAGGAGTGCTTCCGCGTCGGATTGAATGGAGCCGAGTGACTTCGGCGGCGGATGGAGTCTGTTGAGCATGACGAGCAGCCTCCTCGGTGCGTTGCCCCTCCTCTGTCCCTGCATGTCCGCCTTTTCCATCATCCCGCATCTCACTTTCTCGCACCTGATGTAGAAGTCCGGCGCAGGCGAAACCACAACCGTCAAAACAACAGCAGGCATTATCCTGCCCGCCAGCGGCAGAATTCTCCGAAGCTGACCAGCCACGGACTTTCATGGGACGGAAATGAATGGTATCCCGGCGTGCAGTGGTGCAGACATTTGCAGTCTGCACTTAACGGACGAGCGAACAAATTTGAACGGAAGCACATGTTGCGTCAACCCTGGTTGCTGAAACCAAGTTCCTTGATATGCTCGAGGATGCGAGGGATGTTTATACCGACGGGGCAAACCTCCTTACATCCGCCGGAGTGCGTGCAGAGGTTGGCCGGAAAAATGTCCCTGTTGACAATGGCTGTCCACATAGCGCCTGTAGGCCCGCCATATGGAGGGGTTATCCAGTCCTTGCCCAGTACCCTGTAAACGGGGCATGAGAAATAGCACCGCCCGCACTTTATGCACAGAAGTGCCTCCCTGAGCTCGGGGTCCAGATTTGCCTCAGACCTGCCATTATCCACTAGAACCAGATGAAACTCCTTGGGACCCGTGGCAGGGCTGACTCTATGCAGCTCTATATCTGCCGTTGAACTCGGACCCGATGTTATGTTGATATAGCTTGGGGGATAAAGACCACCATATGCTGACTGGACGAGTGTTTCCATCATCGCCATTTTGAGCGATGGTAGTATCTTGTCAATTCCTGTCACAGCGATATGCATCTGGGGAAGGACCGTGACCATGCGTATGTTGCCCTCATTCTCAAGAAGAGCAACAGATCCTGTGTCTGCAGCAACTGAGTTGGCACCAGTGAGACCCACCTCTGCCTTCAGATACTTCTGCAGGAGAAATTCACGGACCGTTGAAACCATCATCTCAGTCGATGAGTTTTCATTGATCGATCTGTCAATCTTTTCGTTTAACAGCCTACCAATCGCCTGCCGTGTGAAGTGCAATGCAGGTGCAACAATGTGTGACGGGGAGTCTTCTGCGATCTGGACAATGAATTCACCAAGATCTGTTTCCCAAACATCCTTGCCTGAGGATTCCAGCCTTTCTCTTATTCCTATTTCCAGCATGACGTTGGACTTGGACAGAACGATTTTTTTCCTTTCCCCTACAAGGTCTGTAACCAGCTTTACTGCATCCTCTCTGGTTCTCGCAAGATAAGCCTTGCCTCCGGAGGCTTCGACAGATTTTATTGTCAGCTCAATATAATGCTCTAGGTTGTCCAGTACCTCAAGTTTTGCTGTCCTGAGTTCATCTGCCATAGAGCTCAAATCGCTGAAACTGGACAGTATCCTATTCACACTTCGGACATTGTTATTTATAGCGCGGTCGACTGCTTTTTCCCATTCAGAAGTCAGATGATCACTTCCATTATATCCATGATGCCATCTGCATGCTTTGATAGATTCTGATAGCAAAGGGGGCACGCGACGAGTATTTTCCCAGAAACACGTTTAAGGGAGTTAGCGCGCACCTCTGCTACTTTGTTGCTGAGTGCAGGATTTACCGAACCCACCGGTGCTCCGCAACACATCGATGTTCGCAATCCAGTAACTACGTCATCCTCTTTCAAATCCATACCTGCATCAATCAGATGTTTTCTTATAATTTCCCTTCTTCCGAGATAGCGTGAATAGAGGCACGAGTCATGGAAGACGTAAGTTTTGCTTGTGCCACTGAGGCTATGGACTTTAATGAGATCAAGGTAACTTTTGACTTCGGCTTCAAGAAGTGACATTTCCTTGAGTCTGGAAAGTGCATTTAGTGTGTGAGGGTCAACCGTAATAACCGTTGTTATTCCCCTAGACGCAAGGAAACTGGAAAGTTTCTCTCCGTACGAACGGAATTCCTGAATCATCCCAAGTTCCAGAAGTATAGCTCCGCTGTATGGCTCCTCTTCATAAAGATAGGAAAAATCAACGCCAGCTTCCGTCAGCAGACTGGAAATTTTGGACAGTATATTTCCTGCGCGCTCAATCTCATCTCTGTCCGTTCTGACAACCAGCGTGCCAATACGGGAGAGTGCCTTCACACCAGCGAGCTTTCCAACCCTTGCAATTATACTCTCATATTGATGGAAAAGACTGGCAAGCTGGTACATATATGAAGTGTAAAGTATCACTTCCCCCTTCATGGGAATATTCAGTCTTCTCGCCCATTCGGAACATAATTTTCTGTTAATAGGAAATGGGACAAAGTCATCCATAAGATTTTCAAAAACGGTTTTTCTGATGGTCATAAGCTGATTTTTCGTCTTCCTGGGGTCAATATCAATTCTTTCACTCATACGATTTTTCCTGCTGTATTAATCACATGTATCGACGGCATTACATTTTACGTTCTCATTTGGCACCTATATATCTTCCATATCGAGAATTATTTTGGACACTTTGCAGTCTGTCTTAAGCAGATCCTTAAAGCTCTCATCCGCTGTTCCAGCACCCCTGACTTCAAACCACTTTTCTGCACCCCTCAGCTGTCCCCTGTTTATGAAGTCAACCGCCACTCTGAAATCTTCATTACTGTAACAAAATGAGCCTGAAATGCCTGTCTCACTTCTCACCACATTGTTTCCATCTAGATCCATCCTATTCTCATGAAGCCCAAGGAGTGATACTGTCCCACCTCTTCTCACGTGCCTTACAAGCAGATTCCTGGTTGCATTGTACCCTACGGCATCTATCGCCCTGTCAAATCCAATTTTGTTTCCTGCCCTGTCTAAATGTTCCTCAACCATTTCTGGAATCAAGGCAGCGGTGACTCCGTACTTCAACGACAGTTCCCTGCGAAAACTGTTTGTCTCAACCATTACAACCTCCGACGCCCCTGACACAAGCGCCATCCTGGCAGAGAGGAGCCCGATGGTTCCGGCTCCAGCAATTAGGACATAGTCCCCTACTGAAACATTTGCCTGCCTTACAGCTCTTACAGCACATGCGAGTGGCTCGGTCAGCGAACCATATAGGGCATCGTTCACTTCATGCACAGCGTAGGAAGGAACAGAAACATACTGGTCAAAGCCTCCATTGAAGTTTATGCCGATTATCTTTCTTTCCGGACAGAGCTGCCTGTCGCCGTTCGCACAGTACCTGCACCTGCCGCATGTCACGAGAGGATTGACTGTCACAAGTCTGCCTATCATCCATTCGAGTGAATTGTCACCTGTCTCAACGATGTACCCTGAAAATTCATGACCCATTACGCTTGGAGGCTTTCTCAATTCATTATGCCCTGTGTATGCAGACAATTCAGAACCGCATATACCACAATATTTCACCTTAACCAGTAAGTCGCCATTACGCGGATGCGGTTTCTCAGATTCGGTAACCTTAATGCGACCTATGTCTGCCCACAGGAGTGACTTCAACTCTATCACCTATAACTTCATAATCCGGTTGTTCAATAACGTTTGTCCGTACAGTTCCGGGCTGGCTACAAGTGTGACTTCCACACCTTTCCTCAGAAAATCAGGCATGCTGACTTTATAGTCCTAAAACCGCTACCAAAGGCGAAAAGAAGTTAACCGTTGAATCACCATGCGGATAATGGGGGCAGCAATGGAACTTAAGACGCAGTCTGGAACCTACTTCGCCACTGTGCGCTTCGGGATAAAGCACGAAGGTTGCTGGACGGAATTAACAGGAGAGAATACAGTAAAGGTGCACACGCTCATAAGTAAGCCGTTTAAGGAGAAGAATTGCATACTTGGGGTTATCGAGGTGAAGAGCGTGAGCCTTGATGCGGTCAAAAGATTTCTACGCTCCTTCAAAAGATCAAAAAAAATCACGGAAATACTGGAGATTGCGCCCGTTAACTATCAGCGCAAGTTGTTCAAAGTAACATTCAGGGAAGTTTATGACGGAATGGTTTCATCCCTTCTTTATGAACACTCCTCCATTTATCAGAATGACCTGATTTCAGGAGACGTTGAGCACATAACGGCTGTGATTCCAAAAAGTGAGGTGAACAGGCTTTACAGCGATCTCAGCTGTCTGGGAACCCTTTCTTATTACAGGCTCTCGAACGCTCACGTGAGCGAGCAGGCGCCAGTGGTGCTTGACCTTACGGATGCCGAACGTGATGCACTCATCATGGCATTCCGCCTTGGTTACTATGCAATACCAAGAACTTTTCATCTGGAGGATATGTGCACGATGCTAAATCTTTCAAAATCCACCCTTCAGGAATACCTAAGGAGGGCGGAGAATAAATTACTTGCCAAATGGATGTATGAAAATTCAGTTGAATGCTGAAAAGAAAGTGAATATGCGAAACAAAAGGGTGGAAGTAAAGATGAGATATGCCTTTCATCTAAAGATAAGGAAAAATATGGAGACGGAATACGTCGCAAGGCACAGGAACGTATGGCCTTCGATGATTGATGAGCTGAAGAGATCGGGTATAAGAAATTATTCGATCTACATCGACGGTCTGGATGTATTTGGATACTGGGAATGTAATGACATAAATGAGACACTGAAGTTTCTGAGAGATAGCAGAATAAATGCTGACTGGCAGAACCACATGTCGGAAGTGCTTGAGACACCTTCTGACGATCGGATTTCGGAAGGGTTGCGTGAAATTTACAGATTAGACTGAATTTTTGTAGCACAATGTGAGTTCGGCATAAGAAGCAGCGATCATTGAAGATTCACAAGCATTCCGCCATCAGCGAGCAGTTCAGTTCCAGTCACATATGTGTTCTCGTCGGAAACAAGGAAGAGAGCGGGCCAGACCATATCCTCCGGCCTTCCTATCCTGCCAATAGCCACCCTCTTTTCCATATATTTCCTCTTTGCCCTGTTGGATAGGTCTTCCCTGTTTATGTCTGTCAGAATTGTTCCAGGCTCCAGCGAATTTACCAGTATCCTGTTTTTTCCAAGGACTATTGAAAGCGAATGAACAAGGCCGTTGATTGCAGATTTTGTCGGTGTGTAGTGTGTCTGAAATTCACCACCTACCCTTGAACTTATCGAACTTATAAACAGTATTCTGCCTTCTATCTTATCTTCAATCATTCTCTCTGAGACAAGCTGCGTGAGTATGAAATGACTCTCGAAGTTTACACGCCATACGCTTTCCAGCAGTTCCCTGTCTATTTCAAAAAAATCTTTGAACGGACAGATGCCTGCATTATTGACAAGTATGTTGATATCACCGATATTCTTTTCTGCAAATCTGAACAGCCCCGGGATCTCCTCGATATTGTTCTGATCAATCTTATATGAAACGGCGTTCACACCATAACGGGACATCGACTCCACTGTTTCTTTTGCGGCACCGTCGCTCTTCGAATAAGAAATACAGACATTAGCACCCCTGCTGGCAAGACCAAGCGCAATAGCGTGACCTATGCCCCTTGACCCACCGGTGACCATGGCATTCTTTCCTTTGAAAGATAGGACGTTCTTCATGTGGCTTCCTTGTCGCTCATCGGATTTCATTTAGAAAACTGTTCGTTGGATGTAGTTTCTAGTGATTTTCTTTCGGTTCCGACAAATGACGGGTTGGTGCGCGACACTGCGGCAACAACTATTATTGCTGCAAGGAAAAATATACCCGCTATCCATCCTATATATGTGACACTTACGGCGACTATAAGAGGTGTAAACAGACCGAATATTGCAGCCTCAAACCTCATCGTGAACCAGACAAAGCCCTGCCCGGAATTCCTGACACTCGTCGGGAAGTGTTCCAGTGAGAGGAGCCTAGTAACCGGCCAGACACCGATACCCTGACCTATACCGAACAGAAGGAAAGAGAGAAGGAGCACCGGCACATTTGTCAGAAATGGCGGGTATACAAGAAGGAAAAACGAAAGAGAGCACATAATGGCACTTGTAAGATACAGGGGAACCCTTCCAACTCTGTCAGAGAGATATGCGTAGATAAGCAAACCTGGCACTATTGCAGAGCCAAAATAGATCGCTTCGAACGCAAATACGACCTGGGTGCTCACAAGATGCAGAGAGCTGAATATATACGGAAAGAATTCGCCATATGTTGAGGCTGGAATTCCCCACATAAGGTAAAGAAACCAAGCAAACACCAGTGGCTTCCAATACTTTGTAAACAACTCCCCATAGCGATGCTTTTTGTAAGACGCTTTTCTTCCTGTATCTGCAGCTGACGGAGTCTCTCCGAGTTCTGATATTGTCTTTTTTACCCTGTCTTCATGTCCTGAGAGAACGTCAAACCTTGGAGACTCTGCAAGCCTCCTTCTCAGAACCCAGGCAATTATTGCCACTATTCCAAGCATGAGCCAGATTGTTCTGAAAAGTATCATTCCTGTGTTGTAGAGTGCGATGGCTATGGCGAGCTCGACGAGAACAGCAACATACCACATCACATTTGTAATGGACATCAGCTTTCCCCGCTGGTTCTTGGGAGAGAATTCTGATATGAGCGACCACGAGGTGGGTACATCTGCTCCCACTGCTATTCCGACAAGTCCATAGAGTGGCAATGCCCAATAGATACTGAATGTGAATGCCAAAAGAATGGAAGCAATGGCATAAATTACCATATCCAGCTGATAGATATACTTTCTACCATACTTGTCCCCCAAAGGACCGAAAAACAGAGCGCCAAAAGCCGTTCCCAGAAGAGTTATGAGCGCTGGAAGACCTGATTCAAAAACGTTCAGATGCAGATATGAAATGAGAGCCAGGAGCGTAATGCCAGTGCCAGCGAACATGCCAGCATCTAGAAAATCGCCCAGAGATGCGATAAAAGTCCAGCTATAGTGCCTTCGACTCAGCTTGGCATTGTCAATTATATCTATCTCTGTAATATCGGTCCCCTCTTGTAAATAAATCGCTTGGAGTTATAAAAGCAGGGTTCCGCACAGTTCCGGTATCGCATCCCGGAGCTGAAGCAGATGGATGAAATAACACCACATAACGACATCTTCACCTCAAAGCGAATTTTTCTAAATTTCCAGTCCATCAATAGATGGATCGTAGGCAGGCAGAACTCTTCCAATTTTCTGAAACGCCTTGTAGGCATCTATACATTCAAAGATATTCTCGGCAATACCAATCGGATGGATATTTGATATATTAGCCGTTTTAAAGGCGCAATCGGTAAAAACGACCTTTCCCTCTTTAGTGCTGATTACGAATGCGAGACTGGATCTGTGATGGCAACCGACCCACATCACATCAATACCCTCTATCAGCTCTACGAGCCTCGGGCAGTCGAAGAACCTGACTCTTTCCCAAGCCTCAAATTCAATATACTGCAGTATGTCGTCCGGTATGAAGAGACTTCTCGGCAAATGTTTGGAATACATAGGTGCCTGTATGTCGTCGACCCATCCCTGTCGATGAATGAATATGTTTGCCGCCGGGAACCTCTTCAGGCCACCCACTGTGTAATCCTGTATTGGGGTAAATGATACATTGGATATTTGTCGAGGCGAAAAACCTATTTTTTCAAGTTCGGAAATAGCATCAAATTGTTTGAAAATACATCTTTCGCCAGCAAACTTCCTCATTTCAGCATTTCTCAGCATTAGATCATCAGGAAGGCCTGTATTAATCAGAAAATTCGTATCTTCATTATATGCAAGAAGCATGTGAAAGGATAGCTTCTCCCACTTGTCCCACGAAGACATCCAGTAAACTTCGGGTGCGGGAACTTCTGATTCGCCTGTTTTTATGACCCTGATACGGTACTCTCCCTTATTTGAAGTCATGAGTGACCCCGAAACCAGGTTTCTCATCAAGTTTTATATATCCAAGCTCCGGAACAGGTATTCCACTGGAATGCTGTTCCATCCATTCTCTGTACTTTGTGAGGTATTCAGCCATGGGCGCTACTGATTCCGATTGACTGAAAATGAAATGAAGGTTGTAGATGTTTCCGGAGTGTGGGATGACCCATGCACCATATGTTTCGGCAAGTGAAGCGATTTTCAACATAGCTGTCATGCCTCCAACCCAAGTGGTATCGGGCTGGAGTATCGTAACACCGCTGTCTAGAAGCTTTTTGAAATCATAGATGTAATAATGATGCTCGCCCGCTGAAATTGGTGTTGCTACAGACTTAGTAAGCCGTGAAAAACCCTCAAAATCGTCAGGCAGCAGAGGCTCCTCAACCCACCTCATCTCAAACTTTTCCAGACGCGATATCATGAATACTGCAAAGTTATAGTTCCATGACATCCAAGCATCACCAGCGAGTTCCACTTCATAGCCGATTGCGTCGCGAATTGTCTTGACAAGCGCAATGTTTTTTTCAACTGCAAAAGGATCTGCAGGGCCCGCGGCGAACCTCATTTTCATTGTCCGATAGCCATCTTCCACGTACTTCAGCGCCTCCTTCTGGAGTTCCTTAGGGGGAAGCGGATGGAGATGGCTCGCATATGCCCTTATGGCATCCCTTGTAGCACCGCCAGTAAGCTTGTAAACAGGTACTTTCAGCTCTTTACCCAGCAGATCATACATTAGAAGGTTGATTGCGCTTATCGCATGCATCGCAAGACCTGCCCTTCCCAGTGGTAGGGTTTTTCTGTAGAGATAATCCCATGCCTTGGATATTTCAGCTGTATCGAAACCGATTATGCTGCTTGATATGTTAGAGATGAAATCTGCAACAGGTTCGGAAACAGCCAAATAAGAACTGAGACCAGACTCCGTGGTCATTCTTGCAAAACATATTCTGCTGAGCAAAGCTGCTTCTACAGGGGAAGTTTCACCAAGATATTGCTTGTAGTAGTCTGTTGGTTTAACATAAGGGTATATCGGTTGCCGTACCTCCTCGAATTCTGTAAGGCTTATATTCGAAATTCTCGACATTTCATTTGATCACCAATTGTCAGTATTTAATAGAGTTTCCGGATTTGTTCGTCATAAATTTTAACCGCATAATTCCCATTATATTGTAAGGTTGTGTTCGGTTTGAACGGATATGGAAAGGTTAGAGGCATCATTCCCGCTATGCCAACATTTTTCACAAAGAGAGGGGGATTATCCTACTCAGATTTGCGGTCGGCTATAAACTTCGCCGTTGAGTGCGGTGTCTCCGGTCTCGCAGTTCTTGTTATTGGAGGCGAATTTTACAAGTTGAATGAAAATGAAAGGAAGAGAGTGGCCTCTGCGGCAATTGGAGCGGCGCATCGACGTCTGCCGGTGTTCATCGGTGTGTCACACTCAGGATTAAAGCCGGCTGTCGATCTTGCGAGGCATGCAGTGAACAATGGCGCTAGCGGTGTCATACTTTCTCCGCCGTACTTCTATCCAATGAGAAAGGAGATCGAAGAAACCACAGTTCGATTTATAAGGGAGTTCTGCGACTTGTGCTCCTGCCCGGTCATTCTGCAACTGTTTTACACTGAAAATGCGATGCCGCTCGGCGTTGCGGAATTGAAGGACGTGTTAGCTGAATCTCAGAATATTGCAGCAATTAAAATCGAAGGCAATAATGCTACACGGATTATAAGGCAGCTGCACAGAAATTTCGCTTCAAAAGTTTCCATTCTCGGAGGCAAACTGGGAATAAATTTTGCCGAAGAGTTGAACAATGGTGCCTCAGGAACCATTCCAGGTCTCTCATTTTCAGACATCTTCGTAAGAGCATTTGATGCCTTCCGCAGTGAAAGGAATGGAGGAGTAAAAATCTTGTCTAACCTTGAACCCTACTTCAAATTCATCAATGGCCACTTCGATCAGTTCGTTGCGATTGAAAAGGAACTTCTTCTTTTTAGAGGGGTGGTGGCAAACTCTGGCCTTAGATTGCCTTGCATACCTCTGACAGACCGACAGCTTACCGAACTAAAACATAGGGTGTTTCCGGCATGCTATGGGAGGTTATGAAATATGTTTTCCTGACATCGACTGCCAGGCGTGCATCTATGCCAACATTCAGCGGGAAAAACTAACACGTATATGAAAATCATCCAGTTTCCTATGTTTGTTTTACAAGAGACACAATACAGCATAATGGCTGGTTTAACGGATATCGACGTGATTGTACCAGGATGAAAATGAGCTACAGTCTCCAATTCCCGAGCTGATGTTGAATGTCATCTACAACACGTGTGGAGATAAGTCACCCAAGAATTCACATGGCATTTACCTACAGGCTATCACTGCCCCATGGTTTTCGGCAAAAGGCATCAGCACAGAGGACTTCGGTTTCCTAAACATGATAGAATGCACCTGGAGGATACAGGGATCTGTTTATCTCGGTGAAAAACTGCAAGCATCTAACAAAGGACTGTAAAAACCTGATAGAAAAGCGCCTTTTACATGAAATCTGTCCATAGATTGCAAGATCCACAGCTATAATTTCTTTTACCAATGATGCCATATCACAGGGATTCAGATCGACAGTTTCGAAATACGAATACCGTAGTCTTCCGACAGGTTCTCACGGCACTACTCCTTAGCAAATCGGTGAGCTGCCTCATATGTTAAAATACATCGGTGATGTGCCTGCTGTATAATGACGGAAAAGGGGAACGGATCAGAGAAAGGGATGGGGCATTCTCTACTGGCGGTGAGAGGTGGACAAATCGCATATGATACGGCCGGCAGAGGCACTCCCGTTCTCTTCATACATGCGGCGATTGCAGACAGGAGGATGTGGAACCGCGAGATGAGCGTCTTTGCTGGGGACCATCAGACTGTCAGATTCGACATGAGGGGATACGGACAATCGCCGCCTGCCTCCGCGCCATTCTCCTGTGTCGAAGACATAAGGGCTCTCGTAAAGCATTTGCGCCTCGAAAGACCTTTCCTTGTGGGCTGCAGCATGGGCGGCGGATTCGCAGTAAGCTATGCAATTGAATTTCCGGAGGAGGTGAGCGGGCTCTT
>DAHXLZ010000094.1 GCA_027365715.1 Methanomassiliicoccales archaeon
AGGCACACGATCAGGGTATTTACGACAGCGATGGAGATTATCGTTGATTTTGCCTCCTACCCGACTGAAGACATAGCCAGGAACAGCCATACATTCCGGACGCTCGGCCTTGGCTTCGCCAATCTGGGAACAACCGTGATGCTGCTAGGTCACCCGTACGACAGCGGGGAGGCGAGGGCATTTGCGGCAGCTGTTTCAGCCATCATAACCGGCCATTCCTACAGGACATCTGCGGAAATTGCAGCCGCTACCGGTCCCTTTCCGGGCTTTGACATAAACAGGGAGGCGATGCTGAAGGTGATGGGAATGCACCGCGATGCTCTTTTCCACATCGACTCAACGAAGCTTCCGCCGCGGTTGCTCAAGGCCGCCATGGATGACTGGAATGAATGCATCAAACTGGGTGAGATGTACGGATACAGAAATGCCCAGGCGTCAAACGTTGCACCTACAGGAACGATTGGCCTGCTTATGGACTGCGATACCACGGGCATTGAGCCCGATTTCTCTGTCGTCAAGTGGAAGAAGCTGGCCGGAGGAGGGTATTTCAAGATTGTGAACAGGTCGGTTGAGATAGCGCTAAAACGTCTTGGTTACAGCAGTGAGCAGCGCAAGCGGATAATAACGGCACTCACCGGAACAGGCACACTTGAAGGTGCACCGTTCATCAATTCAGACAGCCTGTCGGCAAAGGGGATGACTGCAGATGAGATACGGGACGCGATAGAATACATCGGCAGAACACGCTCACTTGATGATTTCACACCTCACATATCGGAGAAAGAACTTCTCGCGCTGGGCTTCGAAAGGGAGCAAATCCAGGCTGCACGCGACTACGTCAATGGCACTCAGGCAATAGAGCTGGTTGCAGAAATCAGGCCGGAGCATGTCCAGATTTTTGACTGCGCCAACAGGAGCGGTCGCGGAAGGCGCTACATAGCTCCGATGGGGCATGTGAAAATGATGGCTGCCGTACAGCCGTTCATGTCCGGCGCCATTTCCAAGACTGTTAACCTGCCCGGCGATGTTACCTGGGAGAATGTGCGCGAAGTGTATGTTGATGCGTGGCGCATGGGACTCAAGGCGCTGGCAGTCTATCGCGACGGCTCGAAGGCGTCACAGCCTCTAAGCTCGGCGAAGGAGCTCAGTGAAGAAGCGAAGGAACTGGGCAGAGGGGTGAAGAAGGAGCTGCCGAAGAAGCGCGGGGGCTTCACTCTGGAATCGAGAATAGGCGGGCACAAGCTGTTCCTCAGAACCGGGGAGTACGCGGACGGTAAGCCCGGCGAGATATTCATCGACATGTACAAGGAGGGGTCATCATACAGAAGCATACTGAACGGCTTCGCAATCGCGGTTTCCATAGGCCTTCAGTACGGTGTACCGCTGGAAAAATATGTCAACGCATTTACCTTCACCCGTTTCGAACCGCAGGGATTCACCGATCATCCGAATATACGGACCTGCACATCACCGCTTGACTTCATATTCCGTGTGATGGGGATGGAATACCTGGGAAGGACAGACTTCGTGCAGGTAAAGCCATCACTGGATGAGAAGGAGCTGCCAAAGGAGAACCCGAGACCTTCGTTCATACATCCTTCGACAAAATCGCTGGATGAATTTGGCAGGGAGGACGCAGTGCCGGACATAATGGACAGGAGCCTCATGTTCGACCCTGACGCACCGCTCTGTTCGATATGCGGCCATGTGACAGTCAGAAACGGGAGCTGCTACAAGTGCCTGAACTGCGGCAGCACTACCGGTTGCTCGTGAGCTGTAAGTTCATGCTGCCGCTGCGAAAACCCTCCAGATCCAGGGTTACATAGAGGAAGCCGAGCGCCTTCAGTTTTGCGGTTGTCGCCTCCCTTATACCGGGTGCCGACATTCGCTCAATATCCTCCCGCCCTACCTCAATCCTGGCAAGGGTGCCGTGAACTCTTACCCTCACGCTGTTCATCCCGAGGCTGTGAATGTACGCTTCAGCATCGGCCACCGCTCTGAGTGTCCGCTCATCAATCATCTGGCCGTACTGGATGCGCGAAGAAAGACATGCGTTTGATGGCCTGTCGTGAACACTCAGCCCCACAAACCCGGCAATTGCACGCACTCCCTCCTTTTCAATACCGCATTCGGCAAGCGGGAACCATATGCCTTCGGATCTCGCCGCGGCTATGCCCGGCCTGTAGTCTGAAAGATCCGATGCATTGACACCGAGAGCGACCGTCGAAATGCCCAGTTCCCTCGCCTTTTTCAGCAGCACCGATGAAAGCTCCAGCTTGCAGCGATAGCATCTTTTCTCATCGTTCTTCAGATATTCAGGATCGTCCATTTCGTGGGTCTCCACGAGAATGTGTGTTATGCCGATCTCTCCGGCAACCCTGCACGCACACTCCCGTTCATCATCAGAAAGTGAAGGGGAGACAGCAGTAACAGCAATTGCACCGGTGCCCAGCTGCTCATGGGCAAGATATGCCACGAGCGCGCTGTCCACTCCGCCTGAAAGGCCGACAAGAAGAGACTCTTTACGCCTTACAGATGTCCTCAGCGCTTCAATGTTCATTCGCCATGCAGTCTCGGCGTCTCCTGCTGCCTTCATATGATTGCATTATGCAAGGCGACTCTATATTAAACAGTTGAGCGTCTCAGGAATATACAACTGCGCTGATGCATCTATATATCTGCAATCCGTCCACTGCAGTGAGGTCAGAATGGCTCGATTTCCAGTGACAAGAATGAGGCGATACAGGAGGAAGGGAGCAGTTGAAATGCTATCCTCCTTTGAAATCAGACCCGCCAGGCTTGTGTATCCGATATTTGTTGATGAGTCGCTGACCAGGAAGAAGGAGATTGAATCAATGCCCGGCCAGTTCCGGTATCCGCTGGCCGAACTGCCCGCGCTCTGCAGCCGGATTGAACAGCTTGGCATCAGGGCGGTTATGCTGTTCGGCATACCATCAAGGAAGGACAGCAGGGGGTCTGGCGCTTATGACAAAAACGGCATAATTCAGAAGGCGCTCAGAGAAGTGGGGAAGAGCTCTCTGACAGCCATCACAGATCTCTGCCTCTGCGAATACACGTCGCACGGCCACTGCGGTGTGGTGAAGAACGGCGGAGTGGACAACGACGGAACGCTGAAGCTGTATGCCCGGACTGCGGTTTCGCAGGCAGAAGCGGGCGCAGACTGGGTAGCACCGAGCGGGATGATGGATGGTCAGGTCGCGGCAATACGCACAGCGCTTGATGATGCAGGTTTCGGAGATGTGGCAATACTCGCTTATTCTGCCAAGTCAGCGTCCTCCTTTTACGGGCCGTTCAGGAATGCTGCCGGAAGCACCCCGTCGTTTGGCGACAGAAAGGGGTATCAGCTCAATTACGCAAGCAGGTTCGAACAGATGAGGGAGATCAGCACGGACGTTGATGAAGGCGCAGACATAGTGATGGTGAAGCCTGCGCTTCCCAATCTCGATGTGATATGCCGGTCAAGGGAAAAATTCGACATTCCTGTCGCCGCGTACAACGTGAGTGGCGAGTACTCCATGCTTAAAGCTGCTGCTGAACGGAGCAGTTCGTGCACAGGGCGGGAGGATGAAAAGAATACCTTCACTGCCCGCACACTGAGAAAAACGATGAAGCCGGAGGGCGAAACCCTTTCCAGTACATCTTCACCCGGTGAAAACTCCGTAACCTCAACGGCCGGCGCGGCTACGGGCTCCAGTCCGAATCGCTTCAGAACTGCCGCACTTTCATCCCATT
>DAHXLZ010000107.1 GCA_027365715.1 Methanomassiliicoccales archaeon
GGAGATGTGGCAATACTCGCTTATTCTGCCAAGTCAGCGTCCTCCTTTTACGGGCCGTTCAGGAATGCTGCCGGAAGCACCCCGTCGTTCGGCGACAGAAAGGGGTATCAGCTCAATTACGCAAGCAGGTTCGAACAGATGAGGGAGATCAGCACGGACATTGATGAAGGGGCAGACATAGTGATGGTGAAGCCTGCACTTCCCAATCTCGACGTGATATGCAGGGCAAGGGAAAAATTTGACGTTCCTGTCGCCGCGTACAACGTGAGCGGCGAGTACTCCATGCTTAAAGCTGCGGCAATGAATGGCTGGACGGATTACAGGAGCACTGTAGAGGAGGTGCTGATATCGATATTCAGGGCAGGCGCTGATTTTGTTCTCACATATCACGCGATTGAAGCAGCCGGGTGGGTTTCAGGGATGTGATGTGAATAATAAGAGTGGGAACCAGGGGTAGCGATCTTGCCAGGATTCAGACTGAGTATGCTCTTTCCCTGCTGGCCAAATCAGGGATCGAAGAAGGGATGGAAGCGCAGACTGTAAGGACCAGCGGTGACCGCAATAATGCCGCAAATCCGGCAGAAGGGTCCTTTGTCGATTCGATAAACTTGCGCATAATTGATGGCAGCCTGGATATGGGCGTTCACAGCATGAAGGATCTGCCGGCGCAGCTTCCTTCGGAGCTGGAGATTGCAGCGATACCGAAGAGGGCAAGCAGGCACGACTGTACTGTCGGGCCGGCAATGCTGTTCAGGCTTCCCTCAGGCGCCGCCGTTGGAACTTCCAGCCCGAGGAGAATTGCCCAGCTGATGCGATTCAGGCCGGATCTCAGGGCGGTGCAGCTGCGGGGTAACGTCACAAAACGAATTTCGGCGGTGTCCGCAGGAAAGGTGAATGCGGCAATTCTCGCGCTCGCAGGCCTGGAGCGTCTGAACTTCAGCCCGTCCGGTGGAATGGGAATATACCCGCTTCCTTTAGACCATTTCGTGCCCGCTGCTGGTCAGGGAGCACTCGCGGTTGTGTGCAGGAAAGGGTACCTGACTCAGGATGTGAAAAGGAGGGCAACGGATCGGACGACGGCTGGAGAAGTTGACATCGAGAGGAGGCTGCTTTTCGAGCTCAGCGCGGGCTGCAATAAACCGCTTGGCATCAGCGCTGTCTCATTCGGGCGGGGATATACGATACGCCTTCAGCTTCTTTCTGCTGACGGTACAAAGGAGGCAAAGCTCACAGCCGGTGTTGCTGCCGATTCCAGCATAGCAGACCTGATATCGTCGTTTGCAAGAATCCGCATGTCGAGGTTTGGCGAATGAGTGACGGTGGAAGGGAGCAGCCAGGCAGAGTATATCTTGTCGGATCCGGACCTGGTGACTCGTCGCTGCTGACTGTCAGGGCAAGGGATCTTATCCTGACATGCAAGCACATTGTTTACGATGCTCTGATTGGAAGGGATGTCATAGGCATGATACCTGCAGACGTGAAGAAGTATGATGCCGGCAAGAGGAGAGGCAGGCACAGGATGGAACAGGAAGATATCAATGCTCTGCTGCTCAAACTGGCGCTCTCAGGCAAGGATGTCGTAAGGCTCAAGGGAGGGGATCCGTTTATATTCGGAAGAGGAGCGGAAGAGGTTGAATTTTTGCGTGCCCGGGGGATCCGCGTCGAGATAGTACCCGGTGTGAGCTCGGCTACTGCGGGTCCGGAGCTCGCAGGCATACCGCTGACAAAGAGGGGGGTTTCGGACCGTGTGCTTATAATCTCTGCCCGCGGAGCAGGCGGCAGTGATATCAACTGGAAAGGCATCTTTCAGGACAGGCAGACTGCCGTTTTCCTCATGGGACTTTCTTCCGCTTCTGAAATATCGACACGCCTGAAAGAGGGCGGTATGCCTTCCGACATGCCTGTTGCCGTGATATTTGGAGCATCGCTTCCCGGACAGCAGACGGTGATAACAGATCTTGAGGGGCTGAAACTGGTGAGGCAGCGCAGTAAACTCAACCTGCCTGCGCTCATTGTTGTTGGCCCGGCCGTGTCGTTCAGACTCAATCAGGAAGGTGAGCAGGCTGAAAGTGGCAGTACTGAGACCGGAAGATGAATGGGATGAAAGTGCGGCAGTTCTGAAGCGATTCGGACTGGAGCCCGTAGCCGCACCGGCCGTTGAGGTTACTGAGTTTTCGCCGGGTGAAGATGTACTGGAAAGGGTTTCGGCCTCCGGCTTCATCGTTTTTGTCAGCGTGCGGGCGGTGAGGGTATTCTTTTCATGCTTCGGGCCCGTGGACGAACTGCTCCGTTCGGCAGCCGTCATCTCAGTCGGCGAAAAGACAGAGGCTGAGCTGGAGAAACACGGCGTAAGCTCGATGAAACCTGCCACGTATTCGTCTGCCGGCATCGTAGCGCTCATTTCCGGCATGCAAAGCGCTGGAAGGAGTGTGGCGGTATTCAGGAGCAGTGAAGGGAGCAGAACGCTTGCCGAAGGCCTGATGAAACTCGGATACCCTGTAATTGAGATACCGCTTTACAGCGTAGCGTATCCGTCGGATGACAGCCGGCTGCTTGCACTCATAAAAGATATAGTAAGGGGTGAACGGTACGCAATACCGTTCACGAGTGCAATGATCGTCCGCAATTTCTTCCGATGTGCCGCGAAAGCATGTCCGATGAACCGGATTGTGGAAAAACTTGCGAATTGCAGCATCTGGTCAATAGGGCCGGAAACTTCGTCAGTACTTCGCGGGGCGGGCGTAAGCTTCAGCGAGTCTCCTGCTGCCGATTATGAAGCCATGGCAGGAATGATCGCATCCCTCCAGCGATGATTATAAACCGGCCCTACACCATCTTTTCCCTTCTCTCCCTCAGTTCCTTGATTTGTGAAACTATTCTGTCTACCTTCATCTGAGCTACTGCCGTGAGACGCTCGTACTTCTGCCTGCTTATGTCTTCCCGTTTAAATCTCTTCCTGAATTCAGCAATATCAGATTCGTACTCTGCACGAATGGCGTTGAGTCTCTTTATCTTCCTCTCGATCTTATCGGCGTTGTTTCCAAGCATAAGCCCGCTCCACACTTCAATGCATCTTCCTGACCTGAAGATAACGTGTGACGCTTATAAAAAGGTTCAAACAGGTCCGTTTCCCCGAATGTTACAGCCCGACAGGCTCTGCTTTGCTGGCAGCACCTCATAAAAAACCTATGGACGTGCCCTTGCGGCTGCTTCGGGTGTCGATGCGTAAATCACCGCATGATCCTTTTCGAATCCGGATATGTCAAGCATGAAGGTACTGAGGCCAAGCGCTTCATCCACCTTCCTTCTGGCCCGAACATACACCGATCCGGGAGAGGCGGATGAGTCGATGCTTCGTGCCTTCACGACCAGGTAGAAGGCCCTGAGCGATGTAAAATGTGCTGCATTTCTGATGAAAATCTCCACACTGCTGCCATGCGCTATATCCTGGTACAGTATTTCCGGTTCACCGGCAATTGCGGCATACTCATCCGGCCTGGAAGCGTCTGCGAGTACCGGCATCATATTTGGATGGTGCCTGGAAACTTCGCTGAGCCGGGCATAAGAGCTGAATGAAATTTCAACACAGCAGACACGTCCCGAAGGGACGATGTCGGCAACATGACTTGCAGTTGTGCCTGCTGACGCGCCGAGATAGAGGACATTGCTGTCTTTCCTGAACGGGAAGAAAGTGCCTCCACAGGCGATGAATGCGGCAAGCTTGCTGCGGAATGGATCCCATTCCCTGTACTCACGCCCTCCCCTCGTTATGATCTGCTGCCTGTTGAGCTTCCAGCCTGGTGAGCTGTTGAGCGTGAACAGCTTTCCATCAAACTTCGAAACCGTTTCCACCATGTTGCTCACCCGGGGGTGATTGTCTCTCCGGTGTAATAAACAATTACGGGGAAAGACTGCTGTTCCGGGGCAATAGAAAGGATTTAACCAAGCAGCGCAATACAACATCGTGAAAGAGGAACTGACCAGTATTGCGGAAAAGGTGAGGGAAGCCCTGCTGGGCATGGCTTACAGCGAGAGCGCCAGGGATGTCGTTGGGAAAGGAGCCGACGGCGGGCCGAGTTATCGGGCCGACGTGATTGCAGACAAGGCGGCGATAGAGACAATCGATGCGCTTAACCTGAAAATGAACGTCCTGAGTGAGGAATCGCCTTATCTGGACAGAAAGGCCGACCAGACCATCATCATAGATCCGCTTGATGGAAGCGAGAACCTGGTTCACGGCATACCATTCTATTCGGTTTCAATAGCCGTTGGCACGAAATCCCTTACAGGCATCAAGTACGGCCTTGTCATGAACGTCATAACAGGCGACGTCTTCTATGCAGAGAAAGGCGGTGGAGCATACTTCAACGGAAAACCGGTGCATGTGCGGAAGTATGATGAGAAGAGTTCACTGTTTTTCATCTACATGGGTTCAAACGCTTCGCTGAATGCCTATGACATTGCGAGGAAGTCGTCACGTGTAAGGTCACTTGGTGCCGCCTCACTCGAAATGTGCTACCTGGCAAGCGGCATCGCAGATCTGTTCTACATGCGCTGCTCCGACAATAATTTTGCACTGCGGATTGTCGACATAGCCGCTTCATCGCTGATTCTCCGCGAGGCGGGCGGTGAGGTGTATGACCTGACCGGTAACCTGCTCGATATGAAATTTGATATCAGCGACAGAAAGAGTCTCTTGGCCGTCGGGGGACAAGAACCTCAGGAGGCTCGCCATTTGAAGCTCGGCCTTTGTGCGAATCACAATATACCGGCTGCAGTAAATACGGCGAAAAAGCTGTTCAAGCTACTCAGAGGCGAAATAGAACTGGAACAGTCAACCGCAGAGGCTATGGGCGAAAAAGGCGTCAGGCTGGAAAGGATGAAGCCCGACGTAATGGTTGTGGCTGGAGGTGACGGGACGATTCTTAAGACGCTCATGCGCTGTGATGTGCCCGTTCTGGGAATAAATGCCGGTGATGTCGGTTTCCTCACAGAAGCCGGAACGAATGGTCTGAAGAGCGCGATGGATCGCATTGCCTCGGGAAAGTACCGGATTGAGGAAAAGATAAAACTCAGGACATGCGTAGATGGAAAGAGGCTGGAGGATGCTGTGAATGAGGCTGTTGTCCACACTGCAGACACCGGCAAAGTCAGACATTTTATCCTTGCCGTTGACCACAACAGGGTTGGAGTTGTGAAGGCGGACGGCATAATCATTTCCACACCGACAGGGTCCACTTCCTATTCACTGGCTGCCGGTGGTCCAATAGTCGACCCTTCGGCATCTGTCCTGGTCATATCGCCGATAGCGCCGTACGGCATTTCGTCGCGGCCGATTGTAGCCGGCTCTAAATCCACAATCAGGCTGGCAATAGAGGGCGAGCGGCCCTGCAGGCTAGTTATAGACGGTCAGGTTGAACACAGACTCCACGGAGGCGAAAACGTTGAATTCACTTCCTCAGAGCATGCTGCACGGTTCGTCCGGTTCGACTATGATTTTTACAGAAGGATACACACCAAACTGACGGGCTGATTGCAGTGCCAGTATTCAGCAGGAGGAGAGTGCCCAGAAGAGCTTCCTCCGATATACTGCACATCAGGAGGGAATTGCTCGATTCAGTTATGGAAGCGGGGCTGCATTCGCTGCCAAATGAATTTGCGGCCGGCCTTTCTGCACGTGGAGACACAATATATGATCTCGTGATTATACCGAGCACCAGGGCCAACTTCCATTCTGCAACATTCAATTACCACTCCATACTCGGCGACTTCAGCACGGTGGGGACCATACATTCGCATCCTTCCGGTCACATAATACCAAGCGAACCTGATCTGCGGCTTTTCAACTACGTCGGAAGGGTGCACATAATTGTTGGTTACCCGTTCACACAGGACAGCTGGGCTGCCTTTGACAAGAGCGGAAAGAGGGTAACATTAACTGTTGTCTGAGCCATGGCGCGATTTCACCACATCAACATATATCTTCATAAGCTGCCTTGCAACCACGCGGCTGGAGAATTCTCTCGCCCTGAGTATGCCTTTTTCTCTCATGACCTGTCTCAGTGCCGGCGAGCCGAGTATCGTGTTGATCTTCTCGGCAATATTGACCGGATCCATCGGCTCTGACCGCAGTCCCTGCACATTATCCTGTATTATTTCCCTCACACCGGGTATATCGCTGACGACAACAGGCGTGCCGCTGGCCATTGCCTCGATGGCAGCTATGCCGAACGCCTCAAGCCGCGATGTCGACGGAACAACGAGAACATCCGCAGCCCTGTAAATCGATGGCAGGAGGCGATCCGGAACATCTCCGATGAAAATCACTTTCGACTCGAGGGATGCGAGTCTGACTGTTCTTTTCAGCTTTGGCCCGTAATCTCCGTCTCCTGCAATGATGAGTTTTGTTCCATCAGGCGTATGGCGCATCGCCTCAATGAGATACTGAACTCCCTTGTGCCTGACAAGCCTTCCGACGAACAGCACAACACCATTGCTGTCAATTCCCAGTTTACGTCTCGTCCGGAGTCTGTCCTCCGGATTTGGAAAAAAGCGCCTGGTGTCAGCACTCACCGGCACTATTTCCGGTGCTATTCGCCATGTGTTTACAGATGTCGATGCATAGGTCTCGGTCGTTACGATAATTCTGGAATAACCATCTATAATTTTTGAGCTGACCCTTCTGTCCAGAAATCTCACCGCCGGTGCAGCAAGCCTTGACGGAAGATCGGAGTCACAGTGATATGTGACGACACCCGGTATCCCCTCCCTCTTCAGCTTCCGGGACGCGAAATAAGCAAAACTGGGCGGAGGAGTGTGTGAATGGACAATATCAAATTTCCTGTCGAGAACTGAGCGTAATCCTCTGGGAAACGGCGTTCTGAGGAGTGTAAGAAGTAATGGCAACCGTATAACCGTTACGTCACTGATCACTTCCTCCCCGGGAAGAGATTTATCGGTGCGGGAAGTTATTACGGTTACATCGTGGCCGAGTTTCGTCAGCTCCGCTGATATATCCCTCACGAACGATTCGACGCCGCCATGGTGTGGCGCGTAGTACGGCGTTATCTGGGCTATTTTCAATTGCTCACCCCTGCCGCTTCACTGAAAAACACAATGAGACCGTTCCGTAATTCAGACTTTCATATTGCTCCGTTGATTCGGTTGCCATACCGGCATCACTTCATTTGCTTCCTTGCAGTGAGATATGAGCCTACGATGAGAGGCAGCGTAATTGTGGCATCTCCCTCCACTGTCACATGGCTTGCTCCGGGCTTGACTTTCCCCCACGAAATGGCTTCCCTCACAGGCGCTCCTGACAGGCTGCCGTCATACTCCTGCGCAGTGGTGAGATACACTACGTAATCCAGGCCTCCCCTGAACTGATTCCACCAGATTGTGTGGTGCTTTGAAATCCCACCGCCTATCATCAGAGCCCCGGTCCTGGGCGCCGTGTAGATTATGTCAGAAAGGGCGTGTTCGTCCTTCAGCAAATCAATTGTAAAATCCTTATGTTCCTGCCAGAAGAGCCACAGTTGAGAACCCACTGCACCGTCCGTTATGCCTGGAACAAAAACAGGTATCCCGTTCCTGTAGGCCCAGTAGAGGATGCTTTGCTCGTTATTCACGAACGCCCCCAGTTCACGGCACAGTTCCGCCGTAGACATTCTTCTCTTTCCCTCCCTGTACAGACGGGAGAGGAAAGGCTGTATCTTCTTTTCCAGAATCGTGCCGTAGCTTCCATCTGGAATCAGTATATTTCCCAGTCTGTTAACGCGTTCCCTCCTCAGCCTGGCATCATCCATGAGGAAGTCCCCGTGATAGTAATTTTTCCAGCTTCTTGCCAGATCATGGTCGAGTGTGCCGCATGTGGTGATTATTGCAGATATGTGCTTATCCCTGACAAGCTGTCTCAGCACTCCCCTTGTTCCAGTGGATACAATGTCCGCAGGAAATGACAGAAAAATATACGCTCCGTCATTTACCATCCTGCCAAGAATTCTGGCCGCTTCCCCGACCTTCTTTGCGGTGAAGCCGCCCGAGCGGTACATCTGTTCTGTCAGTTCATTCATATCTCCGCACTCGTCAAGCTCGATGTCCTCCACTTTTTCCCTGTAGGGACGCTTCATGATTGCTGAATGCCTGCCATATAGAAATAACATAATGCTCTGAGCAGTGATGGAAAAGATTGATTTAGCCCCCGCCTCTTCTGCACACAGGGATGTGCCAGAATTGGCGGAACGTGTACCAGCTCATCGACACTGCAAACAGTGCAGCAGGCCTGTATCAATGGAAGATACATTCTGTTCTTCAGGATGTGAAGCAGACTTCAGGAACGGATTGCGGAGGAAGAAGAGGCAGCTCTATCTCTATTATCTGCTGATAATCATGCTGCTATTCCTCACACTTGCCTATGTGGGAAAGCTATGAAAGAGAGAGAATTATGCTTGGGTGGAACATTCAACGCCATGCATGCAGGACACGAATTGCTGCTGCGAAGTGCGTTTGAAAATGCTGATGCGGTTTACATTGGCCTGACATCCGACGAAATGGCGCACTCTCAACGGAAGATCGTCAGGTCATTCGCATCAAGGCGAAGATCTCTGATTTCATATTGCTCAAAGCTCCGGAAGCCATTTTTCATTTCCGAGCTGCACGATCCGTTTGGCCCGGCCCTCGAAAGGGCCTCACTCAGTGCGATAGCTGTTACGCTCGATACATCATTCCGTGTCTCCGTGATTAACAGGCTGCGCCTGAAGAAGGGCATGCAACCGCTCAGAAGCATTGTTGTGCCAATCGTCCGGTGCGCAGACGGCGTACAGCTCAGCTCCACCAGAGTTCTTTCAGGCGAGTGCGACAGGGAAGGCAATGTTCTGAGGAAAATTAAGATCGGGATAGGGTCAACCAATCCGTCCAAGGTTGACGGTGCGAAAAGCGCCTTCAGCAGATACGGTCGCGATTTCAGCAGGCCCGTGTTCAGGCCGGTTGACGTCAAAACGGCGGTGGGAGAGCAGCCGTCTGGAGACGAAACAATAAAAGGTGCGATGAACAGGGCAAAAGCCGCACTCAGGGATAACGACATGGGCATAGGCATAGAGGCGGGGCTGTTCAGAAACAGACTGCTGCGAAGCACATTCGACATCCAGTACTGCATCATTATTGACAGAGCCGGCTATGTCTCTTCGGGCCACGGCATGGGTTTTTCATATCCGCCGCAGGTGCTTAAGAGAGTAAATTCCGGAGAGACAGTCGGGACAGCCATGTCGTCGGTCAGCGGCATAAGCGACATCGGGAGGAAGGGTGGGGCAATCGGCTACCTTTCCGGGGGGATGGTCACCAGAGCTGAACTGACTGAACAGGCAGTCGTTGCCGCACTGATACCACGAATTAACAGGGTGCTGTACGCATCGCTTTAGGCGCTGAGGGGGAGATTTGAACTCCCGAGTCGCAGAGCGACACCGGCTCTCAAGGCCGGCGCCTTGAACCGGGCTTAGCTACCTCAGCAGTTGAATGCCGGTTACATCGAGTTCCAGCCCGACTACCGGGCTGAACAGGTTGAAGTTTGTAATGATTTCTGGATGTATCTCACCAACATAGCCGACCACGCCGCCATCTGCCGTTACGCACATCTGCCTTCCCCCTATGAATCGCGGGTCTGAGGATTCGGCATATGTGAATTGCTGCTTCAAATCCCTTCCGAGTGCGTCGATCAGCGACTTTGCCTCGGAGAATGTGGCGCGGGGATGTGTGTTCAGGGCGGCAAAAAACATTCTGCGTTCAGGATGCTGAACATGACCGATTTCGAAAACTTTCTGGGGGAGTTCGTTGTGTTTGTTTGCTTCCAGCAGTCTGAACAGGCCTGGCAGCAGCGACGTCCTCATGATTTCGGTATCTTCCGTGACCGGATTGAGCAGTGTTACCGTTTCTTCGGGTTCAAGACGCATCTTTTCGAAGTTTGACTTCGATGATGCAAGCATGAACGTAACACACTGAACATAACCGTAACCAGACATCAGTTCCGAAAGCAGATGCGATAATCCGGTGGACGGCAGCAGTCCTCCACTTGTCTGCTGTCTGGGCCTTGACAAGCCGAATCTGTCAAAGCCGTAAGCAATTGCGACATCCTCCGCGAGATCCACTTCATGAAGTATGTCAAGACGGTATGGCGGCACTCCGGCAACAATTGACCTGCCGGCAATTTCCGCCCTGTACCCCATTTTCCGGAGGCATTCTGCATTCTCACCGTCAGTCAGCTCAAGTCCGGTGACTTTGTTTATCTTTCTGGCCGACGTCTTCATCTCCCTGAAATTAAGGTCAGGAAGGTTAAACTCCGACTTTGCGTGCCGGACAGTAACAGATTCTATTGAAGCACCTCTGTCGGCAAGATTTGCACACAGTATGTTAAGGATGCCGTTGCAGGCAGCCTGATTGGTGCCTGTTACGTCGATGAAAATATTTCTACTCTCTTCACTGAGCGTGGTGACATTGCCGTTAATTATTGGAGGCATGGAAAGGACATTTTCATCTGCGTCTGCCAGTAATGGATATGGGCCGTTGCCTACAATCCAGCCGTACTCCCTGCCCTTCTCGTGCTTTTCGATAATTTCACCAGGAGACAGCGCTTCATCCATACCCAGCGGAACAAATCTGACAGCGCCTGACTCGACGGCACAATACGTGAACGGAGGCGTTACAGCATCGATGTTGTGAAGGCCGATTGAAACTTTTTTCCTTCGCCTTCCCACCGTAAGATGCAGCTTCTCCTGAAGCTCAATAAGCGATGAGAGTGCGCCGGAATAAAGGTCTGCGTTGCGGGCAACAGCACAGACAATAACAGGCCTGATATTTTCCACAGAGCTTTCGACAGTAACGCGCACTTTGCCTGTTTTCACCTGATACTGTTTGGCTTTCCGGCCGCCGTGGA
>DAHXLZ010000017.1 GCA_027365715.1 Methanomassiliicoccales archaeon
CTGACGGCATTTCCGGCGGTAAGAAGCAGCAGCGGAACAGGCGAAAATCTGTCTGTTTTCAGTCTCCTTCCGGCAACGGTGGGCATTATTATCGGGCCATGTGCGAGAATCATAGTGAGTACAAAGCCCACTGCAATCGAATGTATGAAAACGTCATGCGTGTCTACGCTCCCGAAACTCAGAAGGTAAACCAGCGAGAGAATGAGGCCCAGAAATAGCCAGGCATATGCTATCCTCGTATGCATCGAGACATATCTCTGCAGCGGCATCACGGATCTGGACAGGATGCTCAGATTTCTCCGTTCGGTGCCATAGACGGACGCTGTGCCGATTGCCATCAGTATGATGCCTGCAGCAACAATCATGTATCTGTATTCCACCATGGAGAAGGGCAGCGACAGCATGAACAGCGCAGCGGACATGGCATAGAGCGACAGGGATGTTTTGAACTGATTTTCTGAATAGCCCTGTGAAATGAATCGGGTGAGTTCTATCCTCTCACCTATGATGAATATTACAGGGAATGAGAGCAGCAGCATGTCATAGCCAACCGGATAGGTAACTCCGAATACAGGGGAAAGGAGTTCAGATACCCACAGGTCGATGCCGGACAGTATCATGAATCTGAATGATGTCTTCATGCTGGAGAGATCGGAAAGCAGTTTCAGTGTTGCAATGAACAGAGTGCTGCCAAGCAGGAGAAATAACACGCCGGAATAGGAGAGGAGAGCAGAACTGAGGGAAATTCCGGTAGTCACAAGCAGGGTTCCCAGAACTGTGAACTGAACCATCAGGGAAAGCACGGATCTGCGCCTTGCCGAAATGGATTCAAGTGTCGTGAAACTTGCCACCCGTTCGGTCATTATTATGACAGCAATGAAGCCGAATACGACAAGCAGCGGATGGAATCCATAGATTTTGGTGAAGACAGATGTCCTTATGTTCTCCCTTGCCATCAGCCTGAAAACCCCATCCAGAAGGCCAACCACCATAAAGAGTATTGAGGATGCCAGGAAAATCCTAACCTGCTTTTTCAAACAGACCCGCCTTCGTAATGATCATACACTGTCCATATGGGATGAACCAACTCCCTTTCAAGTTCTTTTTTACTTCTGCCGGCCGCTGCTTTGGCCGGTTTGAGAAGCGGGTCTATCACGGGAATGACCGAGCCTGCCGGACACCAGTCTGCCAGATGATCGAGAGCATTGAGCACGTTACTGCTCGAAGAGTCCCTTTTCAATCATTTCTGAAATCCTGTCATGGTCGCTTGCGCCCGGAGGAGGTACAACAATGTGAAGGATCTGCATGTCCGTTGCAGCCTTTATTCCACGCTTACTGCCGCCTCTGACAACAACCATATCGCCCTGTCTTACGCTGAACCTGGAAGAGGATGCGACAACTTCACCTTCGCCCTTATAGACAAAAATCACCACATCGTTTGCAGGAGTATGTACAGGAATGAACTGTCCTGCCCTGAAGTATGCCATTATGACGCGGTATCCCTCGGCTGAAAAAACAGGCACAGGAGAGAAGGAGTGTTCATCGTATGTTCTCTCCTTTTCTATATTGGTAAATACAACATCCCGTTCGTTTCCCTTCGCTTCAGAATCGCTGGCAGATTTCTTCCTGAAGACGGCAACCCACTCCGATTCATTCTTTTTGTATGCACTGTATGCCGATGAGTCGAAATCCTTCCGCTCGTGCTTCATGAACTGAACGAGATGCACTGGTTCGTGGTCGTTTACGACGAGCATTTCTCCGCCGGGCTCGAGTCGGTCGAAAATTCTTTCGATGTGGTTATGTCTCGCCGCTGGAGGCATGTTCCTTACATCAACAACAGTAGGCTCCTGATGTTTCTTTTCCTGATATGACATGGAGATTAAATGACGGCGTATGAACTAAATAGATGTGCCCTAACGCATTAGGGCAGGCCCACGTCAGTGAATTTTATCTCATTCTTAAAAGCATGACGATGAACATGGCAAAACCTGCTGCCGAAAGAATTACAGAATAGGGTGCAGACGCCGACAGGTAATTCAACCCCGCCGCATTGAGCACATCAACTGATATCCGCCAGGCGTTTCCAAGCGTGTATACAAGGACGGGGCTGCTGCTCAGCCCCCTGTAAGGTGCCCTTCTTGCCAGGACAGAGACCAGAAGCGTTGGAGTGAATGACATGATACTGACAGGCAGGAAGCCAACGCCGAGTGCGTGTATGAACGCATCCCGGATCCACGGCGCATCAGTGGAATGCAATGAAACCATCGACACGTACAGAGGAGCGAAAAGCAGGCCGGCAATGAGCCATGCGCCTGCCACCGATGAAGTGTTCCTGAAGTAGAAATATCTGCTTCTGTCACGCTCATTCATGCGTTTCATGACATCTGGCTGCACATAATAATGAAAAATTCTGATACCGTAGAGGAAAAGCAGTGCACTGAGGCTCCAGAGTATTGTTACCGCAGCGATAAGAGGATTATTGACGTCCGGCGGCAGAAACATCGAAAGAGCTGTCAGTACTATCGAGATAGATGCCGCCAGGCATGAAAGCATCAGCGACCGCTTGTTCAGTTTCACAAACCTGAAATGTATTGTTCTTGTCTCAACGCCGAAAACCATCATTGCCGGAAATCCGAAAAGTGTGATCTCCAGAAATGGAAAGGAACTCCAGCCTGCCCTGTGCAGGGACACGTTGAAATAAAGTTTCATAAATCCGGCAACTATCAGTGAAATAAGCGAAAGCCAGAAGAATGGCTCTGCAACTGCAAGCGGTCCTTTTGGCTTACCAAGAACGGGTGCAAGCAGCGCGAGGGATGTTACAGCGGCCAGTATAAACAGAATGTCGCCCGATGCCTGCAATGTTGGGTTCTGGTATATCCATAATGAGTTTGCCGATATCAGGAAGATAATTGACAGTGCGGCAGCGCCTCCTTGACCGAGTTCCGCGTTCTTGAATCTGGGAAGAACGGCGTATGATACTCCAAGAATAAACAGCGTAAGGAAGCCAAACACTTCCATTACCGGATGGATGTAAAACAGGCTGGCGGATGAATTCTGTCCGGCAAAATAATCAAATGAATACATGAAGCCGATAAATGCAGCCAGAAGAGCCAGGAATATTCCCGAAGACACGGCAGCAAAGGTCAGATAGTGCGATTTTATGATTCTTCCCCGGCTGCCGGCCGTACCTTTCTCTGCCTCAATTTTCATAACCGTGTTGATACGACAGGAAAATCAAGCGCGCGATAAACCTTTGGTGTCGATCTTTCAGGCTCTGCCCGCAATCACCGCGATCACTCTCTCAGGCATGGTCCCGAATATTTGGGATTAATTAATTATATTCGAAGTCCAGAAGATATCGCTGGAAGGAGTGTTTCAGGATGGTTGAACTCGATACTCTGGACTATAAGCCCAAACCGATTGATCAGAATTTTCTGAACGACGAGCAGAATTACCCTGTAACGGGTGAGCATTTCGAACATTCGATAAGGGCAGAAGGAATTCAGAGACTTGATGCCGAAGGCAAGCCGTATCCGACAAAACTGGGCATACATGGAACAGCCGTTGCGGTTGACTGGGAAACATGTATTGCTGATGGAGCCTGTATGGACGTCTGCCCTGTGACACTTTACGAGTGGGCGCTGAATCTTGGCCAGATGGGAACAGGAAACGACAGGAAGATTGCTGACGACAAGGAACTGTGGAACAAGTACAGGACGGACAAGTGCGATCCGGTGCGCGAAAAAGACTGTGTGTACTGCATGGCCTGCGTTCCGGTTTGCCCGACAAACGCCATAAAAATCACTGAAGGCGTAATTTAGCGACGGAGTGAAAACACGAAACTTCCTGAGCGGACTGCCGGGGCTGAAATTAGCCAGAGGCATTCGTGAGACATCCTCGTCATGAGAAATTCAGTGGCAGAATTGATTATATTTCTCGGCCATATTGATGAATGTGGGCCATCTTCCACGAACAGGGTGAGCGGCAAGGTCGGACCGGAATCCTGCGTTATATGTAGCAGCGATTGCAGGGCTTACGAATGTTCCAGCAACATGCAGACCAAATTGTCTTCGATCTCTTGTATGCAGTTGCATTTCTATTTTAAAACAGTGTGCACTTTCAACTTTGCTGCCCGCAGCTCGTCTCTGATTAGCTCGTCATTGCATCTACCTCGGACTGTATCAGCGACTTCATAGTTGAGGCCGATATGTAGCTGGACACGAGCGAAGAATGCTGACTGTATATTACCGCGAAGATGTAGTCGCCCAGCTTCCCGTACGCGAAGCCTGAATGGCTGAGAATGTCGAGCACCACAATGCTTGCACCTCTGTATGTCATGTTCTGCATACTGCCGCCGGAAATCTTGAGAAGAGGGCTGAACAACGTGGTGAGGTTGAGAAACTCTTTGTTTGAGAAACTTGTGCTCTTGAATTGTATGACGGCGAACTGCAGACTGCCCGCCGTGTTATTGAAGTACACGCTTTCCACCTTCACTCCACCCGGAGGAGAGCCGGCACTTGAGGCGGAACCGCTGATTACGTTTGATGCGGTGTAGTTGCTGGCTCCCGTGGCACTGTCCACCTGTGATGTTGATGGAAATCCGAAATGAGGCGCTGCGAACAAAGGCATAATAAAGACGAAAACGACCGCTGCCACAACTATCAGTGCGATGATTCCTGCAAGGACATGAGTAACCTTCATGGCCCATCCTCACCGAGTTACGGTTTATGTTGTTTTCGGTCGATTTATCAGTTCTGCAGATTTGTCCCTCAGCTATTCGGCGTTATAATGGTCTGCCGCACTGACATTTCAATTCACTTTCCATCAGTGAGGCACCCGCCAGAACTCCGCAGGATTTGGCAATCACTGCTGAAGATGGTCATATCGGGGCCCGACGTGCGAGACCGCCGCCTTAACAAGTGCCAGTGCACGGTTAACAAGCTCGATCTTCACTGCAACCGGAGAGCGAGCTGTTTCGGATCTGATTTCCTGTTAATCCAGCATCCATTCTGTTTCACCAGAAACGAATACATCTGTGGCACTGAGCATACAGAGGCTCCAGGTATCAGATGTTCACACTCCAATGAAGCAGAAAAAATTGTGAGGGAATCGGCAAGGAACGGCAACTAAGCAGAGAGTATCGCCCAGCGCAGCCCGACATCGGATCCGTACTCTATATGTGCGAAGGGTGAAAACAGTTTATCCCATTCCGCATCTGTTATCTGATTGACGCCCTCAACTGAAATTCGCGATACCCTGATGTATGCCGCTCCTCCGGGTCTGAGTATCCTCCTGATTTCACGGACCACCGACTCCCTCCTGTTTGTGCAGCAGAGCACATTGTTGCAGAGTACAAAATCGACAGTTCCCGATTCAATGAAACTGAGGTCATGCGCTGCAGATGTGTGCATCCTGACTCTTTTCCTTGATGCCGCACCGATGTTTGCCATTGCCTTTCCTGTCATTCCCGGATTCAAATCCGTTGCATAAACCACACCGCCGGTGCCCACAAGCTCCGACAGAAGTGAGGTGTAGTTGCCGTTCCCGCATCCGATATCGGCTACCGTGTAACCTTCATGAACATGCGCTCGTATGACTTTCTCTGTTTCGGATGAGATGCGACGCTGATAACCGTCAGCGCAATCGGAACAGCAGAAATAATGATCCATTCCTTCGATACGACTGATGAATCCATCCTTTCCCTTAAATCTGCATCCGCATCCGTCTTCGCATTCGAAATCCTTCTCCGGCCTGAAGGCATTATCCGATGAGCTGTCATCACCTGGGACCTGTTGCCTGCGCTCTTCCACATCGATCACCTGCAAGGCTCCTGATTGTTTCCGGGAGAGAAATTCAGGAGAATACTCCATTCAACTCTATCGGCTATTTATGTTTCGTTTTGGCGCAACGACAGCCAAAAATTGGTCTGCTGCATAAAATCTGTCATATATGTTATAAAGAGGAATTCGCCTTTTGGGTTCTGTGACGAACGTCAGTATGACGCGGAACGGAAGCGGTGACTGAATTGAAACTGAAAGACATAATGAGCACAGAGCTGATAACAATAGGGGAAGATGAATCTGTTTTCGCAGCCGTAAAGAAGATGCTGGACAACAAGATTTTCGGGCTCGTTGTGATAAACAGCGAAGGCGTTCCGAGCGGCCTGCTCAGCGAAAGGAGCCTTGTCAAGCGTTTCATTCTCAGGAACAGGAAACCAGAGGAGGTGCCGGTAAAAGCAGTGATGAGAAGGCCGGTGCCCTCGGTGCCGATTTCGCTTCCTCTAAGCAAGGTTGCGGAGTATCTCGTCCAGAACGGGCTGGAGAGGACTACCGTCACTGAT
>DAHXLZ010000174.1 GCA_027365715.1 Methanomassiliicoccales archaeon
CTGGGTAAGCTGCGTAATAGTCATCGGCGACAGGGAACTCTCATCGCCTGTGCTGAACGTCTATGACCGCGAAAGCGATACTAACAGGCAGATGACTCTGCAGGAGCTCAGCGCAGAAGCGGAGCTCAAATCTGTGGGCTACCCCAAAAAGCCGCTCTATCTGCCTTCCGATCTCTCCAGGAGAGTGGATTTTTCAGTTTAGCACTCAGTACATCAGCAGTCCGCCGGAAACATTGATCGATGCACCATTTATGTATTCAGCCTCCCTTGATGCTAGAAAGGCGACAGCACTTGCTACGTCCTCTGCTGTTCCAAGTCTTCCGGCAGGAACTGAGTGTGCCATCTCCTCAAGCTGTTTCCTGCTATAGCTGTCGAGTATTCTGGTGCGTATAGTGCCCGGAAGAACGGCGTTGACGGTGATGCCTGCGGGTCCAAGTTCGATTGCAAGCGAACGGGTAAGGCCTATGACGCCTGCTTTTGCAGCCGCGTAGTGTGCACCATGCCTTGAGCCTTTCAGAGCAAGTTGAGATGAAACATTGATGATTCTTCCAAAACCGTTTTTGAGCATGTGTGGAACAGCAGCCCTGGAGCAAAGATAGACGCTGTCAAGATCGTTTTCAAGCGTTCTTTTCCAGTCTGCATACGTCAGGTCCACGAATTGAGACCGTTCGTATAATCCGGCGTTGTTCACCAGCACTTCTGCCCCTCCCCACCTCTCATTCACAGCTGAAAACAGGGATGAAACTTCGCTCTCTCTCGAAACGTCGGCCCTGAAATGGAATGCGTCCGCTCCGTTCTTCACCGCTTCTCTGACAGTCTCCTCGGCAGCTGCTAAATCTGTTTTGAAGCACACGCACACATTCATGCCTTTCACAGCAAGGGCAAGAGATACCGCCCTGCCGATGCCACGCGAACCGCCTGTGACAATGGCGCTAATTCTACCCATTGTTTTTACCACCTCCCGTGCATCATCTTCCACACATCAGCCGCTCTGAATGCCTATCGGAACGATCTCAGCGCCGCTCACGCAGTGATCTATGAGAGACTGCATTTCCACCTTTCCTTCCTGTATTTCGACCTGTCCTGCAGTCGTCCTTGTTGCCGGATTACCCAGAGAGAAGAGTGTACAGCAGTCTTCGTGCTGCCTTATTGATATTTCAAATGTGCCGATGTTCTTCGCGACACTGATAATTTCTGTCTTGTCGAAACCAATCAGCGGCCTCAGAATCGGTGCTTTTACAGCCTGATCGACGGTTGCAAGATTCTGCAATGTCTGCGACGACACCTGACCAAGACTGTCTCCTGTAACCAGGAATGAAGCGCCGTTTTTCTGAGCAATCCTTTCAGCGATCCTGGCCATCGCTCTTCTGTAGAGGACAATCCTGAGGCTGTTTGGCGTATTCCTGAAAACAGCCTCCTGCAAATCCAGGAAAGGAACAAGATAGAGATTTCCACCTCCCTGCAGTGGCAGAAGCCTCTCTGACAGCTCCCTTGCTTTCTGTATGGCAGACGAGCAGGAAAAAGGATAACTGTGGAAGTGAACAAGGTCAAGCTTAATTCCGGATCGCATCGTAAGCCAGGCTGCAACAGGCGAATCTATTCCTCCGGAGATGAGACAGACAGCGGTGCCGGCTTCTTCTCCATGCGCTTGCCAGCCGGTTGTTTCCACTTCTATGTATGCCATGCCTGCTGCATTGATTAGCCGGACACAGTGATTAAACTTTCGCAAATACGGCTCAGAATATGAGCATCTCTCCTCCAACTCCATTTTGCGTCAGACGTGTGGCGTACAGAACAGCCGATTCGGTTAGACAGTGCAGAAAAATTTATAACACCAGCTGCTTATGTGGTAGAGCAAGGGATGCACTTATGCCAAATTCTCTAGTGAAAGATGCGCTCGGAACGGACTATTCCGTGCCGACGGAGAAGGTTGTGTTCACGCAGGACAATGCGGGCGCGCAACCTGTGAGCAAGGATGACGAAGAGCTGGCGAGAATCGCGTCGGCTCTGGACGTATGCATAAAGATAATCGGATGCGGTGGCGGCGGAACCAATACCATTACCCGGTGCCACGACTCCCAGATACAGGGAGCACAGATGTGTGCTGTCAACACTGATGCGAAGCACCTTCTGTCCGTACACTCCCCGAGAAAGATATTGATCGGGAAGAGACTGACGCAGGGACTGGGAGCCGGAGCGATACCTGAAGTCGGCGAGGAGGCGGCAAGAGAAGCCGATCCTGACATAAGGTCGTTCCTGCAGGGAGGTCAGATAGTATTCATAACAGCAGGCATGGGCGGCGGAACAGGAACGGGCAGTGCTCACTATGTTGCACGCCTGGCGAAGGAGATGAAAGCACTGACAATAGGTGTTGTCACTCTTCCTTTCAAGGCGGAAGGCGAGCTGAGAATGGAGAATGCAATGTCCGGTCTTGAGAAGCTCAGGAGGATATGCGACACGACCATCGTCATACCAAACGACAAACTGCTTGACCTCGTGCCAAAACTGCCTATTGAGGCTGCGTTCAAGGTTGCAGACGAAGTGCTCATGCAGACGCTTAAGGGCCTCACTGAGATCGTTACCAGACCGGGTCTCGTGAATCTCGATTATGCGGACATAATGACTGTCATGAATGAGGGCGGCGTTGCTTTCGTCGGAATTGGTGAAAGCAGTTCTGAAGACAAGAGGATTGAGGAAGCAGTAAGCGAGGCACTGAATTCTCCGCTGCTGGGTGAAATCAATCTGTCAGAGTCTGCAGGATGCCTGATAAGAGTTACAGGCGGTCATGACCTGACCATTTCTGAGGCACAGAAAGCTGCCGAAGTTGTGAGTTCATCCATCAACAGGAACGCGCGGATCATATGGGGCTGTTCGGTTGAGGACAGCCTGCAGGGAACTGTAAAGGTCCTGCTGATAGTCACAGGTGCCCGGTCGAAGTACATGCTCACGAAAGAGGACTCCGTAGAAACACTTCCCGAGGTGGGCCATTCGGCTCATGCTGCAGCATCGGCGCAGAACTTTGATGAGGGCATAGACGTAATCAGATAAATCAGTCCAGCCCGGATTCCGGCGATTCCGCGTGAGCGGCTGCCGGAAACACTTTTTTAGAACGGATGATGCAGCTTAAGCTCCGGCAGATTATTTTACGCACTCTGCCTTTGGATCCGGTATGCATCATGAGCGTGGAGACTGGCGCATGGAAGGCGTAATCTTCGATTACGGCGGAACACTCGTGAGTAACAGGGAAGCCGACGACATCCTTTATGACATTCTCACGTCCATCGGCATCATAATTGACAGACAGGAATTTGCCTCAGCATACCTCAAAATGCGCTCATACTGGGAAGAACATTACTCCTCTCTGCCAGGAGGAAGCAGATGGTCAAGGCAAATTATGGAGGACTGTAACATCTTCTTTCTGAAGTCTGCAGGCTTTTTTTCGAGTCCTGAAGAGACTTCTTCATTGATAGAAGAAAAGTGGAACGCAGCCGACAGACGCACGCTTTTCCCGGATGTCCCCGGTGCGCTTGCCGCAATAAGGAAGACGTCATTCGGAATGGGCATCGTGAGTCAGAACCGCATGATGTCTGATGCCCTCCAAAGTGAAATGAACTCTTTGGGTATTGGTCACTTCTTCGATGCAGTCGTCACATCAGAGGAGGAGGGCCACGATAAACCCGATCCCGGACTCTTCCTTGCAGTTTCATCAAAACTCGGCATACCTCCAGAAAGACTCTTCCACGTGGGTGACATATTTGAGAAAGATGTTGCGGGTGCTCTTGCAGCCGGAATGTCTCCCGTTCTGCTGGACAGGGATGGAAAGGATGCAAGCGGCTATGAACCGAAGATAAGGCAGCTTGACGAACTCCTTCCGATCATCACCGCACGATCGTGGTGATATTGAAACGGTATATCTGCTCAGAAACGAACTGCAGCCGATTTTCATAAACAAAACAATAGTTCCCGTTGCACCGCCGGCATTCAGCCGGAAACACCATCAACCGTTATGTAACACGGACTCGGCAGTTTGACTGCAGCCCTGTTAAGGGCGTATTTTGCCGCATCCACGTGCTGCCTGTTCACTTCTATTACAATTATTGTCTGGTTTCTGTCTACTCTTGCCGCGGTTCCAATAGCCTTGCCGAATGCAGCCCTCATGCCATCTGATACCCTGTCTGCTCCTGCGCCGGTTGCAAGCTTGTTCTCTCTCAGAACATTGTGCGGATAAACTTTGATCTTCATGTGGAAGCCGTTAGCACCCGCCTTCTTCGACAGTGCCCGGTTAGCTGAAATTCTTGCAGCCTCAAGCGCCGTGTGCCTGATCTGGCATGCCTCTTTCACAATAAGATTGAGAGAAACGGGAAAGCTTCCAGTAAGGTCGCCCTGGTCAAACTGGCTGATCCTGGGTGCAGGAACACCTCCCATGTACTCCTTCCTCGTGTAAGCCTGACCCCTTATCCTTGAATACATTCTACCCGGTTTTCTTGCCATTATAACACCAACTGAAACAAATGAAGCTAAAGAGGTTGATTATATAACAGTTTTCGAACATCTTCGATGAAATGCAGATGTGGTGAAACAGCTGTCACGCATATGGGCTGCGGGAACGGATAACATGAGATTGATTAGGACTCTGTCAGATTTTCATTGAAAATCCGGCTTGAAAGTTTCTGCTCAGCGTCTTTGAACTGCTTCATCGCCTCATCAGCCTCCCGCTCCTGCCTGAGTCACAGGCAGACATACTGGTTTGGATCGTGACCAGATGTTCCTCGCAGCATTCAGGTCACGGTCGTGTGTGACACCACAGGGGCAT
>DAHXLZ010000183.1 GCA_027365715.1 Methanomassiliicoccales archaeon
ACGATTGACGTCGAATCGTACTGCCTCTCCTATGCGCAGGGTGTATGCGGCCAGGTCTGAGGCATTATTTGAGTCTTCCTTCTGACGTGTCATGTGACATACTCCAGCCGGATATTAATTAATGGCATATGAACTTAATCCCAAAGTGCCTTGCAAACTGTTTGATAAATGCGTGCGCCGAGGGGGAGATTTGAACTCCCGTGGTGCAGAGCACCAGTGGCTGCCCCGTTGCAATCTCGAGGCCACCGCTTTACCGGGCTGAGCTACCTCGGCCCGAAAACAATGAATGGAAACAGGTTTAAAACACTGTTGCATAACTCCGATTTGTGACAGTCCACATTGAGCTCCATGGCAAGGGGAGAAAGGATTTGGATGTAGAGATAGAGCCGGGCACGACAGTCATTGAACTGCTGAAAACCATTTCAATAAGACCGGAAGCTGTTGTAACATTCAGGAATGATTCTTCCATTCCTCTGGATGCTTTGGTCGAAGATGGTGATGTCCTGATCTTCATCGAGGCGGCCAGCGGCGGCAGCTGATTCAAACATGGCGAAAGTAACTTTAAGTACCTTTCTTTGAGAACTGAAGATGAGATGGAGCGGTTTACAATTCGGGGACAGTTAAATTGACAGGCAGGCACATAGGTTTTCAGGGAGAACACGGCGCTTACAGTGAGCAGGCCATCTACGAGCACTTTGGCCAGAGCGCTCACACCGTCCCTTTGAGAACAATAAGTGATGTTTTCAGGGCTGTTGAAACCGATGAAACTGAGGCAGGGATTGTTCCTGTAGAGAATTCGATCGGTGGCAACATTTATGAAACATACGATATGCTTTCTGAAACAGACTTAAACATCGCTGGTGAGGTCATACTGAAGATTGAGCACTGCCTCATTGGTCTTCCCGGAACGAGCCTGGCAGATGTCAGGACCGTTTATTCACACCCGCAGGCAATAGAGCAGTGCAGGGTGTTTCTTACAGGACTCGGAGTCAGGATGGTGAGCACTTACGATACGGCCGGAAGCGTGCGCATGATTAGGGAAGAATCCATTAGAGACAGTGCTGCAATTGCCGGAGAGAGAAATGCTTCACTCTACGGCCTGTCCGTTATAGCAAAAGGAATCGAAGGAAAAAGCTTGAACTTCACTCGATTTCTGATAATATCGAAAGAAAGACGACCGGCAGCCAAATTGTCAAAGACCTCTCTGATATTTTCCGTCGATCATACACCCGGATCACTATTCAGAGCGCTGGAACCCTTTGCGGAATTGGGCATCAACCTGAGCAAAGTGGAGTCACGACCCAAGAAAGGGTATCCCTGGGAGTACCACCTGTTCATGGACTTTGAGGGTGATGTCAATGATGAAGTGTGCAAAAGAGCGGTCGAGAGGCTGCGTGGATTATCACAGTATGTCAAAATTCTCGGCTCCTATCCAAGGGCCCTGCCTCCGCAACTTAAGCAATAGAGACAGACATTGACTCCGGTGAACGCTTCCGCGGATTCTGCCGGCTTGCACACAGGGAATGGTTAATATCGCAAGGGATGGATTCCGGCGGCAATGACAGATGGACTTGAAAGAGTAAGATGCCATATTGCAGAACGCGGAGTCGACCCCAATATCGTGGTTTTCAATGACGGTACAGAGAGTTCTGAACTTGCCGCAAAGGCTCTCGGATGCAGTGTGGCGGAGATTGCAAAATCGGTTGTCTTCACAGCTGAGCAGACATATGTTGTCGTGGTTTCAGGCGATATGCGTGTCAGCACAGCCAGACTTTCATCGGTCCTGGGCTTGAAAGTGAAATTGGCAAACAGAGAGAGTGTGAAAAGCCTCACAGGTTACGATGCCGGCGGAGTGCCACCTTTCCCGCACAATGAAGGAGTGCGGACCCTCGTTGACAAATCACTGAGACGGTTTGAAAATGTGTGGACTGCCGGTGGAAAAACCAATGCGGTTTTCAGGATTCCAGTCAGGACACTGATTGATATCGCAGGCAATCATGAAGTTGATGTTTCTGAGCAAAGGTAGTCCGGAAATTGTTATCGCACGGCAGCCTTTTGGAAATGTCCGCATGCACATTCAAAGTGCAAGAATGACGATATCGAATCGTGAGCTCAGCTCACTTCCTCCACTCTTTTGAGGACTCGAAGCTCTTTTAGTGTAATCCATTTGCTCGACATGCCCTCTTCCTCTAGCGCAAAAGGCCTGACCTTTCATACACTCATATCGTACCCGAAACCCGGTTGAAATCACAAATGCGGAAGGCACAGAAAAGTTTAATAAGCAAGCTATATTGTGCCACACCGATGAAAGAGCGCAGGACTGCTTTACCTGTTTTTGCCTCACGCAGAGCAGCCTTGCTTTTGTTGAATTGAGAGACCCGGTCTGAAAAAAACGGACAGTGGTCTCCCCTTTCATTTCAGGTGGTATTTTTGAGAAGTGAATACTCAACTAAAGAACATTCCGCCCATGTGCGGATTGAAGAAATTGTGCCTTCAGTGACAGAACCGTACGCAATTGACGTCGACGCAGCCACCGCCCCTCCAGGCAGGGGGAGAGTGCGCATACTGGATACGACGCTGAGAGACGGCGAACAGACACCGGGAATATCCCTCACACCCGAACAGAAGATGAGCATAGCGACAATGCTCGATGACCTCGGCGTGGATACAATCGAGGCCGGTTTCCCGATAACCTCAGATGGAGAGCGGAAGGCAGTGAGGATGATTGCATCCTCGGGACTCGATGCGAAGGTGACGTGCCTCGCTCGTGCAGAAATTGGCGACATTGAGAAGGTAATCGACTGCGGCGTAAGTGGCGTACACATCTTCATTTCGTCATCAGATATTCACCTTAGAGACCAGCTGAAGATATCGCGGGAAGAGATGATGGAGAAGGCAGGAAAGTCCATCGAGTTTGCAAAGGCACACGGTCTTGAGATCGAATTTTCTGCGATGGATGCCACACGCACGGAAACGTCTCACCTCATAGAAGTGGCCAATGTCGTGAGGGATGCAGGCGCCACCATGTTTGACGTTGCGGATACGGTTGGAATCTGCACGCCTGAAAGGATGAAGGGGTTTGTGCATGCCATCGGCGCCACAGGCATTGACGTCAGCGTGCACTGCCATAATGACTTCGGTCTTGCTGTCGCCAACAGCATTGCGGCAGTCAATGCTGGAGCGAAACAGGTTCATGCGACGCTCGTCGGCATAGGAGAAAGAGCAGGAAATACTTCGCTGGAGGAATTCGTCATGGCGGCCCAGCGTCTCTATGGTTTCAGCACAGGCATCAGGATTGGGATGCTGACCGTGGCCTGCAGTTTTGTTTCGGGCATAACCGGGTTCCCGATACCGGTAAACAAACCGATTGTTGGAAGCAACGCGTTCGGTCACAAGTCGGGCATACACACTCAGGGCATCATGGAAAACCCGCTCACGTATGAACCGTTCGATCCTGGCATTGTCGGAAGGAGCAGATGGATGCAGGCAGGCAAGCACTCAGGCAGGCACGGTATAGCCGCCCAGCTCAATGAACTGAATATCAGCCTCGGGCCGAAGGAACTGGGCTGGGTGGTCAGGAAGGTCAAGGAGAGGGGAGACAACGGAAAAAACACATCAACAGATGAACTGGCAAAGCTGGCGCAGACTGCCCGGCAGATAGTAACCGGAGAGATTGCCATGCAGAAGAGCGGCGTCTGAATGCCTCACACTGCAGTTGAGAAGATAGTCTCGAGGGCGATGGGCAGGGAAGTCCAGGCAGGGGAGAAAATAGAAGCACTGCCTGTTGACAGGCTCTACCTTAATGAGGTCATTGCGCCTCCAGCGATCATAAACTTCGACAGGGATTTCGGGCAGATATTCAGGGAAGCGGGTAAGAAGCCGCAGGTCTTCGATCCTTCCAGGGTAATGTTCTTCCCCGACCACAGCGTTCCCTCCTGCTCCGAGAGCGTGAGCAGGGGAATCAAGCTGATGCACGAATTCTCGTCGCAAACTGGTGTGAAGATGTACCGTGAAGGAGACGGCATAGAGCATACAGTTGCAGGCGAAGAGGGATTTGTCCTTCCCGGGGAAATAGCTGTGGCAACAGACTCGCACACATGCACACAGGGCGCGCTGGGGGCTCTCGCATTCGGGATAGGCACTACCGAAGCAAATCATGCGATGGCAAACGGGGAACTGTATTCATTCACAGTGCCGGAAACCATACTCTTTTCGATTTCAGGAAAGCTGGGAAGGGGAGTTTATGCAAAGGATCTGATACTGCACATACTGGGCATGATGGGAGAAGGTGGCTGTTCCAGGAGGGTAGCCGAGTTCTGTGGAGACGCGGTCAATGCCATAGATATGGACGGCAGATTTACCCTGTGCAACCTTTCCGTTGAAATGGGGGCGCGCAGCGCAATAGTGAATCCGGACGAAGTCACAGCCGAATATATCAGGCAGGCATTCGAAAACAGCGGCAGGCATTTCGACGATCGTGCAATGGTCAATGCGAGGAGCAGCGACGGCGATGCTCATTACTCAAAAAGGGTGGATATTGATGCCTCCACGACAGAGCCGACAGTTTCTCTTCCTTCTATGGCAGTTGCAGCCGCAACGGCTGGTGAGGAAAGGTAAATGAAAGCATCATCGGCTCCCATCCTGCCCCTGTAATTCCTGTTGCTCGTGCTGAGGCACCTGCTTCCCGGTCCGAGAACACCCATGTGTTTGCCGAAGCAGGGCCCGCAGTTAGATGACTCGATATTCGCTCCCGCCTCCGCTATGGCTGAGAGTATGCCGTTTGAAGCCGCCCAGTTGAAAACCCTTCTGCTGGCCGGTATCACAATCAGATTCACACTGCTGCTCACATGCCTTCCCCTGAGTATTCGCGCTGCAATCTCAAGATCTGACTTTCTTGCATTGGCGCAGGAGCCAATGAATACCGTGTCTATCTCATCGTGCACCTCGCTTACCGGTTTCGCATTGGCAGGTGAATGGGGAAGAGAAACTGTCGGCTCTGTCGTGGAGGCATCAATATCCACCCTTTTTGAGTAATGAGCATCGCCGTCGCTGC
>DAHXLZ010000184.1 GCA_027365715.1 Methanomassiliicoccales archaeon
GCTGCTGAATGGAGCGCAGCCGTTCACCATGGAGCGACTCGCAGCACTCTGCGAATATCTCGAGTGCCCGCTTGATGAGATACTCAGATACCGCGTTCCAAGACGAAGAGCCCTTAACCACCAGAGTATTATCAGGAGTCCAAACCACCTCTGATGAGACACTCTCCCTGCTGTTCCGCGTCGTCCAGGTGCCGCCTGTTGACGTTATAGGGCGGAATGATTGCTGCACTTTCTCTGCAATTCATGAATTTGGCGCGTAAGAACAGCGAGTGTGCATTGGCGGTTGTTGAGCTTAACCGGGCCGAATGAATTCTTCAAGACTTATGGTCCCTCATAATTTTGAGAGCTGTAGTTTCATTGATTGCTGCCATCTGACCGCCATCGACAAGCATGGCAGATCCTGTTATGAATGAGGCATTGTCGGAAATGAGGAATGAAATCACTTCGGCAATTTCCTCCGGTCTTCCCGCCCGTCCAAGAGCATGAGAGAGAAGCGACGCATTGAACTCATCAGGTTTCTCCTTTTGCCACTCGATTATTCTCTCACTGAGGACCAGGCCCGGTAGCACCGAATTTACCCTGACTCCCGATTTGCCGAACTCGGCTGCCAGCGATCGTGTGAGTGCATTCATCGCGGCCTTCGCTGCATCGTACGCCACAGAATCAGTATCTCCCGCAGCCAGAGCATGTACTGAGGAGATATTCACCACACTCCCTCCACCATTCTTTATCATTGCGGGAATGAGTCTTCTGCACAGCGTCACCGCGGAAAAGAAGCTGACGTCAAATGTGTACAGCCAATCTTCCCTGCTGAGTTCGAGGAATGTACCGCGAACCATGTTGAAAGCATTGTTGACAAGGCCTTTGAGTCTGAGGCCCGTACTGTCAACGGCATCCACAACTCTGTCAATCGTGTCTGCCTTTGTGATGTCTCCTTCCACGCACAGGACTGTGCCGCCGTTGCGGGATATTGTCTCGCGAACTGCCGAAGTATCAGCTATGTCTGTAATAACAACCGCATAACCATCACCTGCAAGCTTCCTCGACACCGCCTTTCCGATTCCCCTGGAGGCACCGGTTACAACCGCGACCTGACCGTTCATCCGATTCATCTGCCGATGGATATTCAATCAAACCTTAAGAAATGTGTCACATGTGTACCCAGCACTGGTGCTGAACGTACTGGCAGAGAGTTGAGAATCTATCCGCTCTGTGATCCTTATTCAGATCGTCTCAAACGAAATCAACGAAGAACGGAGCACTTTCAATATCTGTTCTGTGCAGTTAATGTTATTAATGATGACCCGAATGCAGGAAGGGAAATGTCTGCTTCCGTGAACTGGAAGTCTGGCTCATAGTGTGCAGAGGTTTTGTCATTGCGCCTAGGCGTGTTCGAACAGTTGAAAAAAAAGAGTTTTGTGTTCTTTATACCGACCGGTATTTTTTCACTCGTCCTTCTGTATCTCGTCTTCTGGAATGTTTCCAATTCACTGACAAATTCATCGGCGCTTAACCCCAGGTCGACTTTTGTCGGCTTGAGCACATACATAGCTGTTTTTCATGATCCTGTATTCATTGCATCGATGCAGGCCTCCCTTACCTGGGTGGTCTCCCTTATCGTGTTCGGCAATCTGATCGGCATAATGTTCGCCGGCCTGCTGTTCAATGTCGGAAACGGAAAAGTGAGATTGTTTTTCACCACACTATTCATCTATCCGATGGCCATTTCAATGGCTGCATCCGGCGTAATCTGGACATGGCTCTTCAATACAAACGACGGCATCAACACCATCCTCAGACCGCTCGGGCTCCCTGCCTACACATGGCTGGACAAACCCTCAAGTGCATTGCCCAGTCTCATACTGGTATCGATATGGGTGTTTTCCGGTCTCGCCATGATATTCTACCTTGCTTCCTTTCAGAACGTCAACAAGGAAACGATTGAATCTGCGAGAATCGATGGTGCGTCGTTTTTAAGAATCCTGACACGCATCCTTCTCCCTGAGGCAAAGAACGCATTCATTGTTTCCACAGCGCTGCTTTTCCTGTTTGCACTTCGAATCTTCTCCCTGCCGTTTGTCTCTACCGGTTTGAATCCATTCACAGAAACCGCCGTGCTCAATATGTACTTCTACTACATTACTGAGTTCTTTGCCAAATCCTCAGTTGTCAGTGTTATTATCGTGCTGGTGGCTGCGGCTGTGGTCATACCGTACGCACTTTATGGCCTCAAGAGGTGGATCTCAGTTGACTAGAACCAGGCTGATTGGAAGTGTTACACGTCACAGGATAACAGCTGTGATTAAGTACGCCGTGCTGGTTCTGTTTTCGATCGCATGGCTTGTACCTGCGTACAGCATGATCATAAATTCACTCAAAACAGCAGAGGGGGTAATCACAACTCCTGTGCTGCAGCCGGCGGGCTTCTCTACAGGAGCACTCAGCGTTGTACTCTCCCAAATGAGCCAGCCGCTGATCAACAGCATCGTGGTAGTTGTGCCTGTTGCAATCATTTCCACGTTCGTAGGCGCTATGGCCGCCTATTACCTTTACAGGGTTACATCATTGCTCAACAATGTGGTATTCACAGTCGTAGCGATTGCCACATTTATACCTTATCAGATCACGCTTGTCCCGCTCACGCGCCTTGTTGTGCAGGCAGGCATTTTTAACACCTACCCCGGATTGATTTTTGCCTTTCTGATATTCTACCTGCCAACAGGAGCTTTGCTTATGTCCATATTCATGGCCGTCCTGCCAAAGAAGACTATCGAGGCGGCAAGAATCGACGGGGCAAGCGACTGGCTCATATTCAGAAGGATAGTCTGGCCCCTCGTCGTTCCAGGAGCCGTTTCAACTTTCATGTTCATAGTTGTTGAAACCTGGAACAACTTCTTCATTCCTCTGATACTTACCTCAACTCCAGACATGAGAACTGTTTCGGTTGCGGTTCTTTACTATTCAGGTGGATTCGGCTCGCTGTACAACGAGAGCTTCGCAGCGGCCCTCGTTGCATCAATTGTACCGCTGATCATAATCGTCATACTTGGGAGATATTTCATTAGAGGATTCCTCGCACTGGGAACGGCAAATAAGGGTTAGATTCATATGGTCAAGATAGAATTTAAAAATGTGGTGAAAATATTTGGCAAGAAAGAGAAGTCCAAGACTGTCATAAATGATATGTCCTTCGAAGTATCTCACGGCGACTTTTTCGGAATCATCGGCTCCAGCGGTTCGGGAAAAACAACGGTGTTGAGAATGATTGCCGGTCTGGAAAATCCTACACACGGGACTATATCATTTGACGACCATGCTGTGTCAAGCAACGGTAAAATTCTGGTTCCTGTCGAAGACAGGAATATTGGAATGGTGTTCCAGAACTGGGCACTATATCCACATATGACGAATTTTGAAAACATCGCTTTTCCGCTGAGGGCCAAGAGAGTGCCGCATGAAGAAGTGAAGAGGAAAGTGGAATATCTTGCCGAACTGCTCAACATAAAGGAAGCGCTGAACCAGAGACCCGGGACTATAAGCGGCGGCCAGCAGCAGAGGGTCAGCGTATGCCGTGCACTTGCAAAGGATCCATCTCTCCTTCTTCTTGATGAACCATTCAGCAATCTGGATGCAACGATAAAGGACAGTGCGCGCTCGCTGGTAAGGAAGGTTCAGAAGGATCTTGGAATCACTGCGATAATTGTTTCGCACGATCCTGCAGACATATTCGCCTTTGCGCCAAGAACACTCTGCATCACAAATGGGACAAACGGACAGACTGACAACACCACTGACCTGTATCACAAGCCGAACACGATAGATGTTGCAAAGTCGATAGGCGAAATTAATTTGCTGATGACAAGAATCGAACCATCGGGGGGAAGCTATGCTGCAATGATTGGTGATGAAAGCAAATTGCAGCTTGAGAAAGATGAGTTGCGTCTGAATGCCGGGAATGGCTCAGCCGGCAGCATCATACTCGGCATCAGACCCGAGGACATCAGAATCGCCCAGGCTCCGGGTCTGGCGGCAGGAGAAGCGGTCGATTGGATCAAACTGTGTCCTGCGACGGTCAAGATATCCAGTTACTCATCAGGTATTTTCAGGATACTCATGCAGATAAAAGGCGTCGAGGCCGATGTGGCAACGACTTCCGAGATGCCTTTGCCTCCCGGCCAGGCTGTGCATATTTATGTAAGGAGACATGAAATTAAGTTTTTTGATGCTCAGGGAAACAATGTGAAGAGATATGGAAACTGAACCAGCTGTCCGCGCATCAGTTTGATTTCCCACTGCACTGAAAATGTTCTGTCTGGGGCAGCAAGCAGCTTCTGCAGCCATGGACTTCCCGGATACCTTTACCACATATCGGAAAGGGTTGAGCTGCAGGCTCACATCTCAGCGTTCCTGTAGATGTCCTTCACTGCCCTCAGATCTCTCAGCGCGAGAGTCGGGTCGAAAGGCACATTAATGTTTTCTGAAACGCTCCTGAGAAAGCCGCCGATTTCATTGTCAAACGCATCTTCTATCTCAACATCGACCGTTTTTCCATTGAGTACTGGCCTGCCGAAGGCATGCCTCACACCGGTCATGTACTTGAAATCGACCTTTGGCTTCGTTTCCATATCTTCGACAATCGAGCCTTCTGTTCCTATAACTTCAAAAGCAGGAACCCTGACAGGATCAATGTAGCTCCAGCTGTAAAAGAAGCTGCCTGTTGCACCATTATTGAATCTGAAGAGTGCAAATGTTGTATCATTCTCCTCTATGGAGGAAATGCCCTTTGATGTATAGCTCTTCACCTCAGAATACGCTCCGCCAAAATTCAGTATTGTGTCGATATAATGGATTCCTCCATCTACAAGAGCACCGCCGCCCATAATCGATGATTTTATCCTCCATCCGTGCCCACCATAGAGCCTCTGGTCGCGGACTATCAGCGCATGAAGCTTTCCTATCTTTCCATTGCGGATGGCATCCATCACCCATCTGGCAGAAGAATCAAAATAATATTGTTCTGCTACCATAAATTTGACATTATTTTTTCTGCTCTCATTTATCATTTCATCCGCATCAGACACATCTGTTGCTATCGGCTTCTCGATCAGCACATGCTTACCGCTGCGCATTGCTCGCACCGCCACTTCCCTGTGCAAATTGTGCGGCAAAATTATGTCGGCCACATCCGCATTGGAAGAAAGGGCCTCGTCCAGGTCAGTATACGTCTTCCTGATGTCATATACTTCTGATAATTCATTCAGCACTTCTCTGTTCCTGCTGAAAATCTCAATTTCCACATCCATCCTGCTGAGCGATGCAAGGTGTATTTTGCCAAACCCGTTTGCTCCAAGAACAATTACTTTCACGAGGTGTAAAGCGACTTGTCACACAAAAAGATTTGTTTTTGAAGCAGGCCGAACCCGGCTTGACAGTATGCACGATTCCTGAGAAAAAGACAGCACTGCACGGTTCTCTGGAGTGGAAGCGCATGATGAAAGACTTCGCGCTCGAATACGGCACAGCTGAATGGCGATGCGTCAAACAATCCACTGTTCTATACAGAATTCCGCACCGAATTATGGCACATTTTCCCGAGACCGGAAAATGTTGGGGTCGTGTTCGGCAACTCCGAGAAAGAATACATATTGGGACGGAATATCACAGGCAGCCTGATTCAAGAGGCTTGAGGATTTAGGAGAGATACGAATGAATTTTGATGGAAAGGTAGTCGTTGTGACTGGGGGATCAAGCGGAATAGGGAGGGCAATAGTGGAGAGATTTCTTTCAGGAGGGGCAAGCGTTGTCACATGCCACTTCGGTGATACAAAGGGCGCAACCAGCCTGATGAATGAGGCAGAAGCAGGAGGATGGAGTAAACGGCTTCAGGTGATGGACGCCGACATTTCTAAAAGAGAGACTTCTGCCAGGCTTGTTCAGACCTCACTCAACAGTTTCGGCGACATGCATACTTGGGTGAATAACGCTGCGATTCAGCGACTGGCAAAATCCGAAGAGCTTGAAGAAACAGAGTGGCACAAGATATTGTCTGTAAATCTTGACGGCTATTTCTTCGGCTGTCAGGCTGCGGCAAAACACTTCATTACCAAGAGGCGCGGAAGCATCATTAACATAACATCGGGAGTCAACCTCCTTGCGGTGAAATATCTGGCAGCATATACGGCAGCAAAGGGGGCGATTGCCTCCCTGACAAGGGCTCTGGCAGTTGAATGGGGACCGTATGGCGTGACTGTAAATTCGGTTGCTCCGGGTGCCACCGACACTCCCCTGAATCTGGAAGTCTACACACCGGAGGTTCGAAGACTTTACAACGAGAGAATACCGCTCGGTCACATAGCAACACCCGATGAGATTGCATCGGCCGTAACTTTTCTCGCCTCGCCCGAAAGCAGTTACGTCACCGGCCATGAGCTGGTCGTTGACGGCGGCCTTAACTACAATGGGACTGTATATCACCCTCTCGATTGAACAAACGAATTGAGGCAGAACACACTATTGAGAGAATGAACGGGAATACGGATGAAGGTTATGCGTTGCGTGGTCACCTCCGGTGAGATGCTTGTCGACATGATACCTGTCAATGGCAGGTTTAAGAATAGTAAGTATCATTATGCAGCCCATCCTGGCGGAGCACCAGCCAACGTTGCGATAGGCCTGGCCAGACTGAAATGCAAGGCCAGATTCATCGGCAAACTCTCCTCTGACAGCTTCGGAAGAATGTTGCTACGGACTCTCCGGGATAACAGAGTTGACACACATTTTCTGCCGCGATTGAGTGAGCGGTATACGGCTATCGCACTTGTTTCACTGGATGAGGAGGGAAACAGGGAATTCAGCTTCTACCAGGAAGGAGCAGCAAACTGGGATTTAAACGAACAGGAGGTTACCGCAGATATGCTCGACGGAGCATCCGTTTGCCACATCGGATTGGTATCGCTTGCAAGGGAGCCTTCCAGAACATCAACGCTTAAATTAATCGAGCTTGCCAGGGCGCACAGGAAGCTTGTTTCCTGCGATCTGAATGTCCGTCTGCAATTATGGGATTCCGGGGAAGAGATGCGGGAATATATCAGGATCCTGCTCGAACGCTCTGACATTTTCAAGTGCAGTGAAGAAGAACTGGGCCACATTGATATACCTGCAGCAATGCCCGCATTCTCAGGTGTGACCAGCAGGAAGATGAAAACAGCAGGGATTGTAAAACTGAGCAGGAAGATTCTGGAATCGGGACCAGGACTTGTAATCGTTACGATGGGAAGCGACGGGGCTGTGCTGACAACCGGAAGCGGACAGGCTGTGGTACCTGCGATGAAAATCAGGGCTGTTGACACAACGGGTGCCGGCGACGCCTTCACTTCCGGGATACTGTGCCGCATCATGGAGGAAGGGAGGGTGACCCGCAAAAGCATTTCATCGCTGCAGGATTCGGAACTGATGAATTTCGGAATTTTTGCCAATGCCGTCGCGGGTATAAGCTGCAAGAGATACGGCGGCATAGAGTCGATGCCCTATCTTGAAGAGATTCGAACTGCAGTGAAGAGAAACCGGGGGAATTGTTTCTGATGAAAGCCATCGTCGGTGAAACTGGTTGGTCCGGCTGCTGTCCATAAACTCGGCGCTGGCTTATCCTTTTCCCCAGCTCTTCAGTATTACCTTTGAGTAAGGTATTTTGTTTGATGCCAGCTCAGAAAAAATGGTCGGACCCTCTTTGAGACTTCGTACGGTCAGCCATTCCGGAGAGCTTCCAATGAAGTCCGTCTCTGCGAGTTTCACAGACCTCTGAAATTCCTTGTCGGTGTAGGCGTACGAACCTTCAACGGTGATCTCACGCCTGACAACAGTATTTCCGTCGATTCGGGTTGTGTTATCATGATTTCCGACGAATACGGCTTTCCCTCCGCTTCTCAGTACGCTAATGCAGTATGAACGTGTTGTCTCCACGCCCGCCGCATCAAACGAAAAATCGACCCCGCCGTTGAAGTATTTCAACATCTCTTCCGTAGCTTTCTTTCCAGACATATTTATCACATGAGATGCACCTGAAGCTCTTGCGGTTCTGAGTCTCTGCTCGTTCAGGTCAGCAACAATACACTCTCTAACCCCTTTGTACCGCAGCAGCTTCAGGATGAAGAGTCCTATAATTCCCATTCCGAAAACCATCGCCCTATCATCTGTGGCGAGATTGCATCTGTCCACCGCCCTTATTGCTGTCGCTAGCGGCTCCGCAAGCGCACCGCACATGGGATTGCCTACAGGATAACAGGAATCAGCAGGCACGCATACAAATTCCGCAAATGATCCCTGAAATGCCGCGCCAACTATCTGTCTGTGCGGACACAGGTTTCTGAGTCCGGATATGCAAAAGGTACACTTTCCACACGTGACAAGAGGATTTACGGCAACAAGCTTTCCTTCCATCTCATTCTCAACGCCGACCGTCTTTTCAACAGTGCCTGAGAACTCGTGTCCCATTATCAGCGGTGGCCGTCTTAGCTCATTCAAACCGAGATATGCAGATACCTCCGACCCGCAGATACCTGTCTGAGACACCCTTAGCAGCACCCAGCCCTCGCGTGGCTCTGGTTCTGGTACATCCTCGATTTTCATCTTTCCGTCAGCAACCCAGATGAGTGCCTTCATGACGGTTCATAAAGGCTAATGCATTAATATTGATATCTTTACTGCATTCGTGCTTCATTTCTAAACGGCCCTGCCACAGTCTCTTTACACATGCAATGTACGGCAGCAGCCGATTATTCTGCCCAGCCTGCTCCGAATCACCAATAGATATAAACCGGCACTGACAATTCAGCAGCCGGTCAGTCTGACTGCGGGCTACAGAGTGATAAAATGAAGGCAATTGTATCTGAAAGACATGGTCCCAACAGTGTTGTGATGAAAGATGTGCAGAAGCCGGAGGTAATTCAGCCAGGTCACGTTCTGCTCAGGATGCGTGCCGTTGGTGTATGCGGAAGTGATATCCACATTTACAACGGCGATGAGACTTATCAGAGAAAGAGTCCTGTTACGCTTGGGCATGAAATGACAGGTGTGGTTGAAGACACCGGGAATGGCGTCTCAGTATTCAAAAAGGGTGACAGAGTTGTTTCCGAAACCGCCTATAACGTATGCGGTAAATGTTTCAACTGCAGAACGGGAAATTACAATCTGTGTCCTGACAGGATAGGCTTTGGTGCACTTGCCGATGGGGGAATGGCAGAATTCCTTGTTGTCAGGGAAGATATACTGCACCAAGTGCCCGACGGTGTTGATGATGTTACCGCTGCGCTTACAGAGCCAACATGCGTTGCATTTAACGCTGCTTCTACATTAGGCGTAATAAAACCTGCGGATACTGTGCTCATAATAGGGCCGGGGCCGATAGGGCTGATGAGCCTGCAGGTCGCACTCCTCCATTCCCCCTATAACGTTTCAGTCCTGGGTACTGCATCAGACGGTGCAAGGCTGGAACTCGCCAGCAGTCTGGGAGCAGATGATGTTTTCACCAGCCCGAGGAGTGCTGCAGAAAAGCTCAAATCTGTCGGATGGGCGGGCGGTGCCGACGTTGTGATTGATGCGGCCGGCGTAAGTTCCACTCTGAAGATAGCACTCGGGGCAGTGCGGCACGGAGGCAGAATAGTCAAAGTGGGCTGGGGGCCGGATAAACCCGATTTCAGCCTTGATCCCATAGTCGGCAAGGCTGTGGATCTGCAGGGTTCATTCAGCCATAACTGGGCGACATGGGAGCGAGTGCTCAGGTTGTTTGCAAAAGGGAAGCTCAGGCCGGCAGAAATTGCCTCGACATACCAGATGGCTGACTGGAAGACATCATTTGAGGAAATGCGATCACTGAAAATTGCAAAAGGGGTCCTCCTGATATGACTGGAATAAAGATAGATCTGAGAAAACCGACAGTGCAAATATCGCTAGATCTTCAGACCATAGCTGAGGCCGGGCAGATGGCCACGATTGCGATGGAAGCCGGTATTGACTGGATTGAAGTCGGCACCCCGTTGATTCTCGGCGAAGGGCTGCACGCAGTCCGTGCAATGCGAACAAAATTTCCACTCACGCCGATTGTAGCAGATCTCAAGACGATGGATGGCGGGTATCTTGAGACTGAAATGATGGCCAGGGCAGGAGCGACCTTTGTGGTTGTAATGGCTGCCAGTAATCCGGCAACAGTGCGTGCTACCATAAAGGCGGCAAGGGACTACGGCATTTATGTCATGGGAGATGTGCTTGGGAGAGCCGACAGAGTCAAGGCTGCAAAGGAACTCGAGGAAGCCGGAGTGGATGTGGTCATTGCTCACCTTGGTTTCGATGAAAGAGGCGAAGCCGGAGGCAGCCCGCTTGACTTCCTTGGCGAAATTGTTGAGGCTGTAGACTGTCCTGTGCAGGCAGTCGGGGGCCTGTCGCTTTCAGATTTGCCGAAGCTGCCATCCCTTGGCGCTCCCCTGGTGGTAGTAGGTGCGCCGCTGGTGATAGACGGGCACTCATTTTCGCCGGCGTCTGACTCGTCTGAAATCAGGAATGTTCTTGCCTCGGTCGTGAAACTTGTAAAGAGTCAGTGATGGAGTGGATAATGATGAATTTACCCGGCCTGATTGCATTTCCAAAAGGGTACTTTGATGATCTGTGCGACGGCACCAGAACATTGGGAAGCTGGATCGATGAAGCATCGACGCTTGGCATTGATGGTGTCGAAATGTACCCTCACTTTTATCAGGAACCGAACCGCGGCGCCATAGTTAGCGCGAATAAGTATGCGCATTCAAAAGGTCTGCAGACTCCCATGATGTGCACCTCTCCGGACTTCACTCAGCACGCGAAGGAAGAGCGGATGAAGGAGATACGTTCGATGCGCTTCTGGATTGATATCATGTCAGAAACGCCTGATACCGGGAGAGTCAAGTCTTGCAGGGTCCTCTCCGGACAGAGAAGGCCGGGGATATCAAGGGAAGACGGGATCGCATGGGTAACAGACGCAATTGAACAGCTCCTTCCGTACGCCGAAGAGAAGGGCGTGCACCTGGTAATGGAAAACCACTACAAGGACGGAAGATGGACATATCCGGAATTCGCCCAGTCGCTGGATATTTATTCTGAAATAGTCGACAGCATCAAGTCGCGGTGGTTCGGTGTAAATTTCGACCCGTCAAATGCGTTGATATCAGGGCAGGATCCGACAGCAGTGCTCAGGAAATTCAAGGACAGGGTTCTGACGATGCATGCGAGCGACAGACATCTCAGGCCCGGTTACACAATCGATGATCTGTCGGAACATGCGGCCAGGGGTTATCACCAGGCGCTTGAGCATGGCGTTATCGGCACAGGTCTCATCGACTATGACTGCATATTTCGCACGTTGAAGGAGACCGGTTTTTCAGGCTGGATTTCAATAGAGGATGGCGTCAATGGTCCCGAAGATCTCAGGAATTCGATAAAGTTCCTGAAATCTATTATCGGGAATAAGTTCGGCCGGCACTGATTATAAACTTTCACAATAGTGGCTCATGCGTGCATATGCACGAAAAGCTGTCCTGATTACCGATATAAGTCAGCAGTGTGCTGCAGATTCAGCTGCGCATTGAGCCGTGAATTCGACATTCAGCCTGTCGTCGTCAAAACAGGGCGGCAGCCCGGGGGGTTTTGATCTTAGGAACTGTAGATAAATAATATTTATATTTATAACCAGGGCTATTACTGTGTTATGGCAGTGGTAAGAGGGAAGGAAGAACTTGTCAGAAAAACGACCGTGAAATATCTGAGAATATCTGGATCTCTTAACGAACTTTCCCGCAGATTATGGGCTGCCAATGAAAGCATATCAATAGGGTATGGGGGCCCGGCAATCGTGTCCAGAGCAACCGGCCTGTCGAGACCGACAATCCGAAAGGGTATGAATGAAATCAGTGAGGGCGATTATCCGAAAGAGGGGACACGCCGGAGTGGCGGTGGCAGAAAGGATCTGACCGTGAAGAGACCCGGCATCATGGCAAAGCTGTGGGGAGTGGTGGAACCGTCCATAGCCGGAGATCCTCAGTCACCAATTCTCTGGGTCAGCCGGAGCCTTCGTCATTTAGAGGAGGAAATGATCGGATCAGGATACACAATAAGTTATGCAAAGATTGGAAATATACTCCATGACATGGGTTTCAATCTGAAGGGGAACAAAAAGACGAGAGAAGGAAAGAGCCATCCCGACCGGAATGAACAGTTCCGGCACATTAACAGTACTGCCATAGAATTCATGGACAACACAGATCCTGTAATATCGGTGGATGCGAAGAAGAAGGAGCTTGTGGGCAACTTCAAGAACAGCGGAAAGGAATGGAAGCCTCCCGGAGAGGTGGATGAGGTCAATGTGTATGACTTCCTCACAGATGCGGAAGGGAGAGCAATACCGTACGGAGTATACGATATTAAAAGAAATGAGGGATGGGTCAGCATAGGCATAGATCATGATACGGCAGAATTTGCCGTAGGATCCATAAGAAGATGGTGGAACCTCCTTGGAAAGAAAAGATATCCCGATGCCACGAGACTGATGATCACGGCTGACGGAGGCGGATCAAACGGTTCACGTGTAAGATTGTGGAAGATTGAACTGCAGAAATTCGCCGATCAATCGGGGCTGAATATCACGGTGTGCCACTTCCCTCCCGGAATGAGCAAGTGGAACAAGATCGAGCATCGCATGTTTTCTTACATAACAATGAACTGGAGGGGAAAGCCACTGAGATCATATGAGACCATTATTGAACTGATAGGCAATACGAGAACAAAGAACGGATTGAACATATCCGCAGACATCGATACCGGAGTATATGAAAAGGGAAAGAAGGTGACCGATGAGGAACTGGAAGAAATAAACATGGTCAGGGACGAATTCCACGGAAACTGGAATTACACCATTCGACCCAAAGACAATACAAACGTTAATGTTATTCATTAACAATTCCTTAGCATCGAAAAGAGCCAGTTGAGGAAAGATGCAATTTTCGTCCAAAATCATTGAGTTCAGGGTTTGGCAAGCGATCAATAGTGCTCTCCATATCAGAAATACGTCCGATTAGGACCTTTAAATCTTGAATCAGACTTCTAGTGGCGGCCTTCAGATTATCCAGAGAATCCATTTCTGACCGTAACCTGTTTTGCATTTCAGACACTTCGTGTCCAAGGAGTTCCCTGAGACTTACGAGACGTGAAATTTCTTCATTCAAAGAATCTAGCCGACGATGAGCATCATCAATCTTCTCCTCGTACTTGAGAATTCCATCAAGCCTGCTGATCAGCTGTTCGGGCTCAATCCCTCGGGATGATGCCTGTTTCAGGAATTCATCGATTTTGGCTATATGGGCAGTGCTGATGCCCTGGGAATTGAGATGGATACATGCCTTGGTTCCCTCTAGTAACCTGTCAATCTCAACACCATTCAACGAGCAAAATTTTCTTACCTCAGCAATCGTACTGAAGAGAGAAAGCAGCCCATCTTTGTCAACGGTACCGTCAGGATTCTTGATGAATTCAAATTGCGGATCGGGGTAGAGTTTGCAAATCCATGATGTGGCGAATACAATATAGTCATCCCGCCATCCAAACAGTCTCAGTCTATCGACAACTTTCTTCATACTCAAAAGCGAAGGAGTGGCGGGAGAAAGGCCGGCTTTTTTCAAATTCGTCTCTCAGTAAACTGTAAATTTTATCGTTTTTCGCTAAGTTCCCGACATATTGAATCCTCTTTGCCTCAAAGGCAATTGCCTCTTCAATTTTTGAATGAACAGATGAATCGGGTGGAGCAGCATTCTCTTCGACCATATGCTCTTTACTCCTCCCATCTTCCCTTAGTCGCTTAACGGTATGTCTGTCCAAACCCACCTCCTTTCCTATCGCGGTGTCAGGGAATCCTTCCCTCGCCAATCTCAGGATCGCCCGCTTCTCCTTTATTGTCTTTACTCTAAAAGGCATGCACTTTCGATCACCCTCGAAATATTTCAATTTGAGCACTACGCACAAGGAAATAGCTAGGAAAATAGAGCACGTTCCAACATTGAAGCAAGAGACCAACACAGTTTATGACCAGGTTACAATTACCGCTATGACCTCCTTTCTGCACGGCATGTTCCACTTTTGCCAAAGGATGATTGATTGGGAACAACAGCGATCAGTGGCAAATGATGGTAGATTTCTGGAACCTAAATGTCAAAGTAATGGCGAATTTTCATCCAATTTATGGTAGCGAAATGGTTCGCTTCCGGTTGCTGATTGTACGAAAGTCTCCTGAAGCATACTATCGAAGGAATCACGAACGTAAATGGGGAGATGTGTGATCATAATTCTGCTTGGATTTCAAGGAAGTGTCGGGCGTGATGATCACCAAAGTAATCACCACGGTAGTTAGAACCGGTGACTCCAAAAAACCGTTCCATCCTTGGCAAATTTTAAGTGTCGACCGCTATTGTCAGCACTGAAATCTTCTGGAATGATGTGATGGGGATTGACGATTAAGGTGCTCGTTGTAGGGAAAAAGATGAGTTACAACCTCGAACAATACACTTACAATGCACTGAAGAGAATGAACCTGAATGTGGATTTTGCTGGTTACGCGGACATACTGAACTTCAAAGGACTTGAATTGATGAGGATGCTCGCGACGCGTTCGTTTTTCCTTAGGGGCGCATCCACAACTTTCTGGCTTAGGAAGATCAACGAAGTTTATCTGAGGAAATCTACCATCATTTGCCCCTGATCGCTGTTGTTCCCAATCA
>DAHXLZ010000198.1 GCA_027365715.1 Methanomassiliicoccales archaeon
CACATCAATCCGGTGTGCAGATCATCTGTTGCCATACTCCGCTCATTCAGGAAGAACAGGAGGAATAAGGCATTCCCTGAAATCAGGAAGCTCTCAATGAGGCTTGATTCAGAACTGGTGAAGATTGTCAGCGATTCAATAAGGATAACAATAAGGCCCGGAGAATACGAAATTATACCGATCAGCAGGAAAAATAAGAAATGGAACCAGTACAGCGGATACAGGATATCCGAGGTCCTCATAACCGATCATGCTGTTTCCGTATCCTTTGCCATTCCTGGAGAGAAACAGACCGGCAATGAAATCATGGGCATGGACCTGAACTTCAAAACTGCGGATTCAACAACGGTGGATACACGAAGTGGAGTAATTACCCATGTGGAGACCATCCCCATGGGCGGGATTGTCGGGATACAGAATGATTTCTCCCGCAGAAGAAAAGAAATCCAGAAACATGTCAAAAATCCTCAGAAGAGAGACAGGAAACTCCAGCAGACAAGAGGAAGGCAGAGAAGAAGAGTGAAGGACGAGCTCCACAAAAAGTCCGCGGCCATGGTAAGGGAACATCCTGACACCTCATTTGTGTTCGAGGACCTGACGGGAATAAGGAAGAGTGGTGATGATAAAGGGAAGAAATTCAGGACATACCTGAACAGATGGCCATATTCAATGTTCCAGAAAATGGTGGAGTATAAATCCAAGAACAGGACGATATATGTGAATCCACGAGGGACCTCATCAGAGTGTCCCGTATGCGGTGGGAAATTAAAGCACCCTGCGTGGAAGATATCCAGATGCGACAACTGTGATCAGGACTACGACAGGGACAGGCTTGCATCCATTGCAATAACCCTACGTGGCCTCGATCTGTGCGGAGATCCGTTCCCCGTGAGTGCGTCAGCCTCTTGGCAGTCTATGAAGAATGAATACCTGTACCTCAGGCATGTACCTGACATGCCTGAAGCAGGAAGGACTGAGACTGCCTACGCTGCGAATGAAACTGGTGCATAACAATGCACAATGTTTTAGGAACGGAAGGCGCACCATAATCAATACTGCGCCCGCAAGGCAAAAACAGCAGAATTGAGCGTTCTCCCCTTTCTGTGGAAACGCAGGCAGGAATCTGCCGGCCACAGGATGCCGGCAATCAGCAGTTGCGTGTCACAGAATAGTTACGTTGGAGCTCCTGCATCTCCGGGTCCACTTGTCGCGTCCAGACGAACGGAGTATCCCTCATATGCAGATTCAGATGCAGCTGTCAGGGGCATTGCCACAATCCCACAGACTGCGAAACCCAGTCCGTGGTAGCTATTCAGCCTATGAGATGCAGTGACGTTATCAGTTGACATGGTAACACGAAGCCGGAGAATGACGGATGGATTCAAAAATTGCATCCGTCCGACTGCAGTTCGAAGATAACTGCAGATTCTGGCCAACCGCTGCATCCGGGGAAATGCTTTAATCAGGGTAGCAGGTCTTCATTGAAGAGTCTGAATGGAAGAACCATTGTTGCACAGGGAAGAAGGAAAGAGTCCGATCGATCTGCTGGATCCCAGACTGCGTGAAGTGCTCAGGAACAGGAACATAATAGAGCTGCATCCGGTGCAATCTGACGTCTTTCTGCCCGTGTATGAAGGGAAGAACATACTTGTCTGCGCACCAACAGGGATAGGAAAAACCGAGGCAGCTATGCTGCCAGTGCTGCAGCGGATGGCTGAGGAGAAGAGAACAGGTGGAATCAGATGCGTTTACATCACACCTCTCAGAGCGCTTAACAGGGACATGCTCGTAAGGCTGGAGGAGCTTGCATCGTCTGTAGGCCTCACAGCCGCAGTAAGACATGGAGATACGTCGCAGAGTGAAAGAAACAGGCAGTCTTCGAACCCTCCAGACATACTGATAACAACACCTGAAACAGTACAGATACTGCTGACAGGCAAGAGACTCAGAACTTCACTTTCCACTGTCAGATTTGTTGTGGTGGATGAGCTTCATGAGCTAGTCGGCGGGGAAAGGGGTGCGCAGCTGACTGTAGGACTTGAACGACTCGTAAACATAGCAGGAGAATTCCAGAGAATCGGGCTGTCGGCTACCATAGGTTCCCCTGCAGAAGTTTCAAAACTCCTTGCGTCTGACAGAGAAGTGCGGATAGCGGCCATTCCGGTCGAAAAACTCAGGGAGATAAATGTCAGGTGCCCGATGCCTGACGGTCAGACCAATGAGCTTTCGGCGAATCTTCAGGTTGATGAGGGAATGACGACTGCCATACAATCGACCAGACGTCTGATCGAGGAGCACAAAAGCACACTATTCTTCGTCAATACAAGAGACCTGGCGGAGGCGATTTCATCACGATACAGGATCTGGTCACCCGATTTCCAGATTGGTGTCCATCATGGCTCCCTTTCAAAGGATCTGAGGGTGCAGATGGAGGAAGAGTTCAAATCCGGCAGACTGAAGTGTCTCATTTGCACTTCATCGCTTGAACTGGGAATAGACATCGGGACTGCAGATTTTACGATTCAGTTCAACTCACCCAGACAGGTTACACGACTCCTTCAGCGGATTGGCAGATCTGGACACAGAGCATCTGAAGTCAGCCGCGGATGCATTGTGACCTATGATGAGGATGAGATGATTGAGGGATGTGTGATCGCCAGAAGAGCAATGGCTGAAGTCCTGGAAGAGCAGATTGTGAGGGAGAAACCGATGGCAGTGCTCTCAAACCAGATTATAGCTATGTCGGCAGAAGGCACATACACGCGTGAGTCGATGCTCACCACAATCAGGAAGAGCTATCCGTTCAGGAACCTTGCCGACTGGGAATTCAACGAGATCTTCTCATTTGCACTCGAGTACAAGCTGATAAGGATCGATGAAGGAGTGGTCAGAAGATCAATGAGAGGATTGCGCTACTTCTATGATAACATATCAATGATCAGGGATGAGAAGACATTCAGCGTGCGGGACATAAGCTCGAGGAAAATTATTGGCACTCTTGATGAGGGGTTTGTCGTATCATTCGCAGAACAGGGCGCCTCTTTCATAACACACGGACGGAGCTGGAGGGTGGTCGAACTCAGGGAAACAGAATTACTTGTTGAACCTGTATCTGTCTTCGGTGCTCTTCCATCCTGGGTAGGAGAGGAGATACCTGTTCCTTTTGAAGTGGCGCAGGAAGTGGGTATGCTGCGTGAGAAGAAGAATCTGGAAGACTACCCGCTTGATGCTGAAGCTGTGAGAAAAGTTGGAGAATATCTTTCCGGAGTCACTGATCCGTGTCTGGCAGGAACGGCCAGCCGCATAGTGATAGAGACTGAAGGCAGGAGAGCCGTGATCAATGCATGTTTCGGCACGAGAGTCAACGAGACGCTTTCAAGGATGATTGCAGCCGTGATTTCTGCGAGAACAGGAGAGAGCGTGGGAATAGACATAGATCCGTACAGGATAATGCTGGAGCTTCCACGCAGTGCAAGAAAGGAATGGCTGGAAGAGGCGATTCGTTCCATACCGCCGGTTGCCCTGGACTCATTCATGAGGAAGGTTGTTTCCAATGTTTCGTATTCGAAGTGGCAGTTTCTCTTCGTTGCCAAAAAATTCGGCATCATCAGGAAGGATGCAGATTATCGTGAACTGAACATGACGAAGCTCATGTCCTCGTTCGAGCACACTCCTGTAATGGAGGAAACCATAGACAAAAGCATCTGGGAAAGCATGGATATAAAGAGGACGACAAAGGTTCTTGATGACATCGCCTCGGGCAGGATTCAAATAACCTGCGCACCTCTCTCTGCATATGGAAAGAAAGGACTGGAGGCGACGAGGGAGCTTTACCGTCCGTCGAGGGCTGACAGAGGCATACTCGATGCGCTGAAGAAGCGGCTCATGGATGAGGAATTTTCGATGCTATGCCTCAACTGTGAGGCAAAATGGAAGAGCAGACCGTCCAGGGAAGGGAGGCGCGTTAAATGCTGGAAATGTGCAAGTCCGATGGTGGCTGCACTGAGCAGCTATGACCGGGACAGGCTTCCCCGCAGGCTGAAAACACAGAGGAAATTCACTGACGGTGAAATCAAAGAAGTTCGAAAACTGCGGAAGAACGCCAATCTGGTCATGGAGTACGGTCAGAAGGCGATGCTGGTGCTCGCAGGCAGAGGAATAGGGCCGGACAGCGCCGCAAGAATACTTTCAAAACAGGGCGTGGAAGAAGAGCAGCTGCTCAAGGACATACTGGAGCAGGAGATAAATTTCGCGAGGACAAAACGGTTCTGGGACTGAACGCCCAATTCATGCTTTCATTGCATCCATTCAATAGCTCGATTTGCCGATGCCGCCGATTTCAACTAACGTCGAACACCAGGAGACGCCATCACTGGCCCGTCAGACTGATAGAAGATGCGAGCGGCGGTGAAAACAGCACCGCTCTTGCGGGAGCAGCCTCCCTTCCATGCAGCCGGATGGGGAAGACAGCGAGAGTATACCTGCCCCCCTTCACCCCACTGAGGCACAGCCCTTCTATGATTGGTATGTTTGCACTGAGGAGCTTATTGTGCACGGGGGCGTCATGCGACCCAAATCTCTCTACAGACAGATAGTCCAGGCCGACGATCGGTACGTGCATGTCTGCAAGCAATTCTGCAGTTTCGCCTTCAATGAACACGAAATCCTTTGTGAAAGGCTCACCGTACAGCTTTGAATTGGAGGTCCTGAACAGTACTCCGTCTCCCTTCCTGATTCTTTTCTTCTTCAGCACATCGGGCGTCACGCTCTTCTTTCTGGTTTCGATGACCTGCACATTGCAGAAGAAGCTGCCCATTTCCAGTTCATCTATCTTCCTGCCGCTCTGGATGAAATGAAACGGGGCATCTACATGTGTTCCTGTATGCACACCTTCGCTCAGTCGAGTCAGGTTCACCTGATCGCCACGCTCTATACTCATTGCCCATTCCATCGAGAGGGGCGGATTGCCGTCATAAATCGGCATTCCATCCCTGACAGATACAGACACATCTATTATCTTCGAAACGATTCTGCTCATTTTCCTTCACCGAGTATTTCCTTTGCCTTTTCCAGATACCTGTCAACTGCATCTACAAATGCTGCATGGCTCCAGGTGAGAGGTGAAACCGAAAGCGGTGTGCCTGTAACCGGATGTATCTGCTCCGCGAGTATGCCGCTTGGAAGGGCATGCTTTGATGTCCATTTGAGCAGATCCAGCGCCCCGGACAGCGACTTCCTGTCCTTTGCTGTCGCAGTATACCAGTCGGCCAGCCACAGGGTGCATATGAACCAGGGATTCCCCTGTACATCGCCGCTGTCTCCGCTGCGCTGATACCAGTCACCGTCGTACCTGGCTATACCACCTATTCTACCCCTGACCCAGAGTTTGTCTCTTATCGCTTTCATCGTTCCGGCAACCATGGGGTCATCGGGCTCCAGAACGCCGAAATAGAAGATGCCTGAAAGACTCGCATCCACTGCGTTGTCCCTGATAAGAGAATCACCTTCACCGGATATGAGCCCTCTGAGGAACCTGCCATCCTCCCTGCTGTAGAGATTTGCAACCATGGCTTTCTTCAGTGATTGTGCTGCCGAAGCGTAATGCGCTGCGACATCTTCTTCGCCGAAACTCGTGCAGAATTTGGAAGCTGCAACCAGACCGGCATAATTTGCAGAGCAGGTGAATGTGAACACACCACGTCGCTCTTCCCAGAGATCGTAGCAGTCCACAGGAAGGCCGGTGTCCCTGTTCACGTACGCTGAAATGAAATCCGCCGAATTCTTTATCAGGGACCTGTAGAGCGGTTTGATGAATTCGACATCCCTGTACCTTTCAAAATGATTCCAGAGTGCATGCAGGACCAGTGATGTCTCATCCTCTTGAATTGGCAGCGACGGTTTGCCCTTCAGTATCCACGGGTGCCAGCTGCTGGCAAACGAGCCGTTCGGATTATACTTCTGCAGAAAGTAACCCTTATGACTTATTGTTTTCATACAGAACTCGTAAAAAACCGAGGACGGGAATGAGAAGCCTGCGTTGTCGAGTGCGAGAGAGACGAGCGCACCGTCCCTCGGCCAGACATAGCTGTATGTGTCCCTGTTGAAACGAAGGAGGTCCGTGTCGTTCGCAGCAATCACACCTCCTTCATTATCGAGATTTGTGGCTATAGAGAGAAGACTCCTTCTGTACAGGTTCTCGACGTCCGCCGGCAGATCCATGAAATCCTTCTTCTCTTTAGTGCACCAGAGGCGCCAGTAGTTGGCTGTCCTTTCAATGAATCTGCCCACGCCTCTTGACCTTATCAGATTCTGGAGCTTATCCACGCTGTCGTAGTTTTCGCCCGCGAGAATGTAATAGTAGCCCGTCTTTGAGCCGTTTGCAGGGACGTGGAACGTGATGCCAATAACCGAGTCCACAGAGCCCTGCGATATTGTGTTGCCTGACAGCATGCCGTCCTCTGCATCGCGCCATGTTCCCTCCTTTCCATCCATCTCCTTCTGACCGCATGCAAACATGCTGATTCCGGCGCCGTCATCCGCGCCCGCATCTGTGAGGAAGTAGCGGCGATCCTTGTAATGAATGACCACATTCAACTGTGGATCGAAAAATGCCGTATCGCCGATATCATTTCCATACAGATGAAAATCGTGGTGAAAGAACAATCTGATTTCTGCATCACTTTTCGCCATCCTTCTCACATCGATTTTCCTGATCATTGCGTCAATGACGAAGTCGACCGCATCCTGGAAGTGAAGTTCCACACCCATTGCATCATTCTTCAGGGTGACGTCTGTGACCAGTGTGTCGGTGAGGTAGTGCAGCGTTTTCGTCCAGCCCGGTGAATCGGTCCAGCTGAATGTGCCGTTAACCCAAACACCGACTCTGAAAATGTGGCCAACTGAGTGGTTTTCACTCCCCACATGCGGATAATAAATATCCCTGATTGTATAATTGCCGTCGAACGTTATCAGCAACCTTCCGTTGCCTATCGGCATATCTCTTGGCATTGACCATCACTGTTTAGTCCAGTCGATTACAACCTTCATAGTTTCGCTTCCACGGAGAGAGTATGCAGATGAAAAATCCTCCGGCTTGAACCGGTGGGACACCATCTTGTCAAGTGTACCCGGATACCTTTTGTTTATTTCAACCATGTCATACAGGGCCGCCTTGAAATATGCCAGATTCGCATTCACGATTCCGACCACTACGGCATTGTTGAGAACCAGTGATCGCATTATCTGCACGGCTGGCATCTGATAATTTTGTGCGCCGCCTGGTATTCCGGTCAGTGCCATTATGCCGTTGGGTGCGAGCGCCGGAATAGAGTCGAGACCGACCACAGCATCGCCTGTCGCCTCGATTATCATGTCGAAATTGCCTATCGTTTTCGCGAACTCAACTACACCCTGAGTCCTGCTGTTGATGTGTGCTATACCGGCACCGGAGAGTATCTTTGCGTGCAGTGTGGTGTCATCGTGCCTGTCTGCTGCCCATACCTGAAATCCCCTGATTTTTGCTGCGAGTGCGGCGAGAAGTCCGACGGGGCCCGTACCAAGCACCAGCGCCTTCCTGCAGGAGTAATCAGGGCCGCAGTCCCACTTGACTCTCTGCTGCAGTCCTACCGCCTGTATGATTGCCTTTTCACCAATTGTCATCGGCTCAGTAAGCACCGCAGCATCACCCAGGTCCGACGGCACTTCGGCTATATATTCCGGAACCTCTGCGACCACTTCAGAATTGTAACCGTCCAGTTCCTTAATTCCTCTCTCCCTGTATTTGCCGGTGAAGCACATGTCGGACTGGCCGTGAAGACAGCTCCAGCATTCACCGCAACTCCTTCTGACTGTGGGAACGACCAGACCGCCTTTCCTCAGCCCGCTGTTTCCAGGATCGACTACAGTGCAGAGAGATTCGTGACCAATGGTGAGAAACTGCTCACCAGCAGGCGCCTCGCCGTAGTATGCAGATATTATCTCCCTGTCAGTTCCGCAAATGCCGACAAACCTCGGCGACAGCAGCACCTGCCCGTCAGTGAGCGACGGTTCCTTCTTCTCATTAAGCATAACGCCTGGAACGCCCGGTTTTACAACTATTGCTTTCATCTTACAACGATAGCAGCACGCGCTTTACCTTAAAATCTATTTTGATGGAACTGCTCCTGTTCCCTTACAGAGGCTGACCCAGAAAGCACAGCAGCGCACCTTGTACATGATTGTGCAGGTGATGACGTGCCGCAAAGACTCACTGATTTTCCTCTTCACTTCCTGATGTCGCAAAAATTGACGATAGCGTCTTCAGATCGGCCTCATCAAATAACTTTCCCCCGAGCTTTGAGTTATCTGCCACATGGTCTGGATTTGATGCGCGCGGAATGGGGAAAACACATCTGTCAACTGAAAGGAGGTAATTGAGAGCCAGTTGCGCGTTTGTCTTCAAACCATACTTTGAGGCAATTGCGGCAACTGCCTCCGCTCTATCGTCAGGAAGTGAGGCCAGCTTTCCGTGTCCAAGGGGGTAATATGCGAGAAGCGCTATGCCATTGTCTCTGCAGTGAGGCAATATGTCACGCTCAACGTCACGATGACTCAGGTTGTAATGCATCTGCGTGGATGCCAATGAATACTTCTTCAGCGCCTGCTCGGCCTCAACCATCTTCTTCAGCGTGAAGTTGCTTATGCCGATATACCTGATCTTCCCCTCATCCACAAGCTGTTCCAGCGCAGACATGGTTTCGCCTACAGGAACTCGTAAGCTCGGGAAATGAACCTGATACAGGTCTATGTAGCCGGTACCGAGACGGCGAATGCTCCTTTCGCACGCTTTAAGCAGCTTATCTTTTCTGAGATGTGTTGGAAATACCTTTGTCGCTATGAACAGTTTTTCTCTGTCAAATCCCTGAATTGAGCGTGAAACCGTTGATTCGCTTCCATAGAATTCTGCAGTATCGATAAGATTGATGCCTTCCTCGATCCCCTTTCTTATGGCTGCGATTTTCCTCCCCTCGCTCATCCTGATGCGAAAGATCGAAGCAGTTGCAATCCATCCAAAGTCATAATAGGTGCCCATTCCGACTGGAGAAACATGGACACCGGTCCGTCCAAACTCACGATATTCCATGTTATTAGCAACGTATACCATTGAGATATAATTGATCATGTGTCACGAAGCCCTGAGCGGGAGACGGTGTTGCTCGCCGGTTATGATCAGTCTGCTGAGGAGGACTTTGGTGCGTGGTCAACTGGTGATTTCAATTTTGAAAAGAGAGTAAAACTAAGGAGGCATGTGATTCAGCATAATGGACTTCAATATCTGCTGAAAACACTCCGTCAGCCGTGCCATGACACGCAACGGCAGTTATCTGCCAGGAGCAAAAATCACACCTATCAGGGAACACGGATTCACGGGCCAGGTCGACTGCTAAGTCGGCTGTTTTCCTGAATAGTAGTAAACAGCCCAGCCAAACCACATATTGAACAAAATTGCACCAAGCACTACCGTCAAGATCGTAGCTATTTCTAAAGTCATTTCGTTCTCTCCTCCTCAATATCAAGATTGACAATAATGAGATAGGTCTGGCTTCCTTAAAAACTTTCCGCAACCGCAAGGACTGGATATCTGCGCATACGGCCCTCGAATCAAATCCCGAATCAAGCCATTGACTTGTGCCTTGTGATGCGCTGCAAACCACAGACCGATAGCGTTGCCCGGGAAACAATGTGCCCTTTATGCCGATTGAAAAATCTGCTCCCGCCACTCAACAACAGCCGAATAGACGAAGCAATGTTGAGAATGTTGATTTTCCATTTTAACGATGTTAACCCTCGTCAAATGTCGTAATTTTTCAATTATCTTAACCCTGCTAATTCGTCACAAGGTATTTATACAAA
>DAHXLZ010000199.1 GCA_027365715.1 Methanomassiliicoccales archaeon
CAGGGAAGAGCTTGCCGCTTTCAAAAGCAGAAAACTTTCGAATGAGTTGGCAGGAGATTTCGAACTGCTTCTTGTAACCAGCATGGCAGTGAAGGGATTCCTGCTCTTTCTTTACCCTGACATGACGATATACACCTTCTCAGAATACGCTCTCATCGGTTCAGATGTGGGAGAAATGGGCGGAGCAGTCGATGCAGACTACATCAGAATCGGGGAAGAAATGGTAGAGATGGCCAGAAGGATAGTTGCCAGGGCGATTAAGAACACAACATTCTGAATTCACCCGCCGCCGCTCTCCCAGGGTGGTGTTTCAGTTTTCCAGGATGCTTACAGGGTGGCGTGGATCTTCCTTAATCGTATCAAGAACCATCGAAGGCACGACTTCCCTGATGCCGCTGACAGCGCTTACCTCTCTCAGCATTGAAGCGAAATCCTGTTTAGTTATGGAACTGCCGAGTGCGATTATGTCATACAGGCCAACTGTCTGATACGTGTAGCATATGCCCTTTACCGCCGATACCTTCTGACCCACTTCTTTTGGGTCAGCGCCGTTCTCGATCCTCACGTATAATGCGGCACAAAGCACCGGTCCGGATTTTTCCGGGTTGACAATGATTGTGAAGCTGCGTATCAGTCCGCTGCCGACCATTCTGCTCACGCGTTCACTCACGGTCGTAACACTTACATCGAATTTCCTTGCAAGCTGACGGTAGGATACCCGTGCATTCGCCTGAAGTTCCTTTATGATGCGGACGTCAAGCAAGTCCATGTCCTCATAAGTGTTCTCCGCTTTTCCCTGTTTCTTCCTGGGCCTCATCAAGGATTCGTCTTCCTTCTGCTCCTTATTTCCCGCGGATATTAATTCTTTACCCGATAGACCTTGTCGAATTCCGACTGAAATCACCGGTGAAGCCGTATGGCAAACCGGCAGTGCGAGATGCCGGAGAAAATCGGCAAAAAGCACATCATTCTCTGAGGGTAGCTGTGCGGCAATCCCGTGCGCCGGTCCGGCGCAATTCCTGCACTTATGTTGACAATGTCAGTATATTTCGGCAGTTATCGAATAAGTTTAAGTAAAGAATTACTGATGGCGTAAGCGGTTCAGAGGATGACGGCTGTCGATTTAAGTGTAATATTTCCGCCTGTCTACTTCAGACTCTTTGTCGCGATTTTAGCGTTTGGCGCGGTCGCCGGCGTTCTCTATGACGTTGTTGGCCGGAAAAAGATGAAGGCATACACTGAGGAAAGACAGTGGAAGAGAAGTTTTGGAAGAGCGCCTGTTGAGGCAAAAGTGTCCCGTATTTCGATCGTCATGCGTGTGCTCATCAGGAACATAGCGTTTTCTGGTGAAATAGCATCGTGCACCGAGCCCTCACTCGACAGAGTGCGGAGAGTCGCACACCTGCTCCTTTTCTGGGGTTTCATCATCTCGGCCCTGTCCATGTTATCGAAAGCGTTCGTTTATCCGACGCTGAACGTCTATCCGCTTTCCAATCCATTTGAGGTCGGGACAAACCTCGGCGATTTGATGCTTCTCACCGGCGGGCTGCTGATGCTCTTCATGCGCGTCAACATCCGGCTGGAAAGGGATTCAATGATGAAATCTGTCCGTGCAGATATGTTCATTTTCTCTCTCATGCTCGCCGTCATTTTCCAGTTCATCCTTGAACTTGCGGATATAAGCGGCTCACTTATTGCGACAGAAACAGCACTCATTTTCTATCTCCCCGTCACAGCCTTCCCGTTCCTCTCCATGGCGTGGTCCAAGTTCCCCCACATAATCTACAAACCCGTGTATGCCATGCACAGGGAAATTGATGCTGCGGAAGGATATACCCATCTGCCTTCTCCTTCAAAGGTCAGCTACATCAGAGAGGATTGAGGAGTGTGTTTTGAAAATGCCAACGTTTGTTTACATGACGATGTGCGATGGATGCGGCAAGTGCGTCGAACTGTGTCCCAGCGACATAATGCACATAGACCCGGTGAACAGAAGAGCCTTCAACATCGAGCCGGACATGTGCTGGGAATGTTTTACCTGCGTGAAATACTGTCCGGAGCACGCAATTGATGTCAGGGGGTATGCTGACTTTGCCCCTCTCGGCCACGGAGTCACCGTGCTCAGGGAGCCGGAAAAGGGTGCGGTGTCCTGGAAAATAAAATACAGAGACGGGAGGATCAAGGAATTCACGTTCCCGATCAGAACAACGAAGTGGGGAACAATCCCCTCTTCGCGCAGCCATCCTCTGCCTCCGGGAGATGCCATTAACTCGCCTCTCCTTTCCCATGAGCCTGATTATCTGAAGGTTGAACGCCTCCCGACACTTCAGGCGCAGAAGCACAGCTGAAGAGTAATGCAAATCCAAACAGGAGTTGATATCGTTGTCACTCAGGAAGACAGATTCTGTAAAGCGCATTGACTGCGACATACTGATAGTTGGCGGCGGCTTCGCAGGATGCGGTGCAGCCTATGAAGCAGGCTACTGGGGCAGGAATCTCAAAATAGTCATTGCGGAGAAGGCTCACATTGAAAGAAGCGGTGCGGTTGCTCACGGCCTGTCTGCAATCAACTGCTACATGGGCATGAGGTGGGGTGAAAATATGCCCGAAGACTTCGTAAGGTATGCAAGAGGAGACCTCATGGGTCTTGTCAGGGAAGACTTACTCTATGACGTTGCGAGGCACGTTGACGCAACAGTTCACATGTTCGAGGAATGGGGTCTTCCCATGATGTACAACAAAGAGACGGGGCACTATCAGAGGGAGGGCAAATGGCAGATAATGATACATGGAGAGTCTTACAAACCCATTATCGCAGAGGCGGCAGAGAAGTCGGTTGATGAGGTATACAACAGAGTCATGATCACACATCTGCTGACCGATTCGCACAATCCAAACCGCATAGCCGGCGCTATAGGCCTTGATGTGCGTGACGGAACCTTCTGCATATTCAAAGCGAAGGCGGTGATAGTCGGTGCTGCAGGCGCATCGCACATTTACAGACCCAGGTCGATCGGTGAAGGTGCCGGCCGTACATGGTATCCGCCCTGGAACAACGGCTCAGCTTATGCATTGCTGATGCAGGCCGGAGCAGAGATGATCCAGATGGAAAACAGGATTGTTGTGACCCGGTTCAAGGACGGTTACGGTCCCGTCGGTGCGTGGTTTTTAATGCTGAAATCGGTAGCAACCAATGCATACGGCGAGGAGTATGAGAAGGCACATATCGATAATCTCAGAACTTACGTAGGCACAAAGTATGCGGATGCCAAACCGATGCCCACGTGCCTGAGAAACCACCTGATGCTTGAAGAGATAAAGGCGGGAAAGGGGCCGATTTACATTCACACCGGCGCTCGCTCGACACGAAGGAGAAGGAGGAGCTCGGATGGGAGGACTTTCTGGATATGACGATCGGGCAGGCGGTAATGTGGGCGTCACAGAATATTGATCCGAAGGAGGACCCTTCGGAGCTCACGATGTCCGAACCATATGTTATGGGGTCACATGCAGTATGCGCCGGTGCCTGGGTAAGCGGACCGGAGGACATGGCGCCTGCGGATTATAACTGGGGTTACAACCGCATGACAACTGTCGAGGGCCTTTTCGGTGCCGGTGACACGGTTGGCGGAAGCGCGCACAAGTTCTCTTCCGGCTCATTTACGGAAGGTCGGCTTGCGGCAAAGGCTGCAGTCAGGTATATTGCCGAACATCCCGATTACAGGCCGGAGTTCAATACTGCTGCAGTGGAGCGAATCAGGGAAGACGTGTACCGCCCTCTTGAAAACTATGAAGTCGGGAAGCACGTCATAGTGAAGGGAAGCGTTTCTCCGTTTTTTATAACACCCAAACATGGTCTGCAGCGGCTGGAGAAGATCATGGATGAGTACTGCGGTGGCGTCGGTTCATATTACTCAACAAATGAGAAACTTCTGAACAAGGGATTGCATCTGCTTCAGATGCTGAAGGAGGATACAAACCGCATTGGTGCCGAGGATATTCACCAGCTTCAGAGGGCATGGGAACTGAATCACAGGATATGGGTTGCAGAAGCAGTGGTCAGACACACCCTTTTCAGAAAGGAGACAAGGTGGCCAGGCTACTACTACAGGGCAGACTATCCGCATGTGGATGACCAGAACTGGCATGTGTTTGTTGGCTCCAGATACGACCCTTCAACCGGCCAGTGGGAAATGAAGTCAAAACCTGTACACCATATAGTGCCATGAAGGTCCGGTGAAAATATGATGCCTGCTCCGTACGGCGGAAGACTGGTCAGCACTGTTCTCGAAGGCGCTCAGCTCAGCCGGAGGATTGAGGAAGCGCGCAGCCTTCCCTCAATCAGTCCGATAATAGATCAGGTGTATGACACCGAGAAGATATGCATTGGCGCGTACAGCCCGCTTGAAGGATTCATGTCCAGTGAAGACTTCACGAGTGTTTTGGAACGTGGGCGGCTTTCAAACGATATGCCGTGGACAATGCCGGTGTTCCTCGCCCCCGGGGGAAAGCACGACTCCGCAGTCCTTGATGCGGCGCGTTCGTCAGACACCCTCTCCATACTGGATGCATC
>DAHXLZ010000209.1 GCA_027365715.1 Methanomassiliicoccales archaeon
AGCCGTTAATCCTGTTGTCGTGGAGAACGGTGTCGCAAGACTCGCCGAGAGTTCGATTTACCACCTGAATGCTCATTTATTCGGAATTGAAGGCTCAACAGAAATATCCTCATCCACAACTTCATACTTCATAGCCAGGGCAGTCTCCGAACAGAACGTCGATCTCTCGGGCGTTGCCATCGTTGGAGCAGTGGGCGATTTACAGGATTCCAGGTTTGGCAAACTCACCGGAATGAACCGCATCGTGCTTGAAGATGCCGTGAAGTGCCACGCTGTGGAGGCAATCAGGGATGCCCGCTTCTATGGCAAGGAGACAAGGCCGGTGACCAGGCTGCTCGAGTTTTCTGTCGACCCTCCGATACCAGGAGTATCAAACGACAGCGGTGCTGCTGCAAGAGTCCTGGATTCCCTCAATGTTGATTACATCAGTAACGGGACTGAAAAGACATGGTACGAACTGCTTCCGGAGGACAGGACGAAAATTGTTTCATTCATAGTTCAGCGGATGATCGCGGAAGGGCTGCCGCCTTCAGAAATAAACTCAATTGTGGGTGAAACCTATATCGTTCACGACCTCCGCTCCGAGGTAGATGACAGAATGCCGGGGGATGCGAAGGAATTCGCAACACTTCTGAACGCGTGCGGAAGATATGAGAGATATGACACGGGCCTGAAACTCTGCCTCGGTGAGAGAAAGAATGTTCTTGAGGATGCACTTTCTCTTCTCGAAGGGCACAGGAAGAACGTTTCAAATGCAATCAGGCTGGTAAAACAGGATGGGCTCAAACAACTCGATGCCGTCCAGTACTTTCATATGCAGGACCGATGTCACGATACAATAGTGGGGACTATTGCTGGCATACTTATGAAGTCAAACGAGGCTGAGGCGGGTAAAGTCATAATCGGTTTCGCCTTCTCCGAAGGAAAGGTGAAGGTTTCTTCCAGGGGAACGAATGAACTTGTCCATCGCGGTCTCAATCTTTCCGAGGCGATAAGAAAGGCGGCCGAAGCAGTGGGAGGAATAGGCGGAGGACACAGCGTGGCGGCAGGCGCGACGATTGACATGGGAAAAGAGGAAGAATTCCTCGCCGTGCTCGACGGCCTTGTTGGATTGCAGCTGAATCGGCGGAATGAAAACACGTCAGTGACGGATTAGCCACAGCAGTATTGCCTTCTGGGAATGGAGCCGGTTTTCAGCCTGATCGAAAATGACGCTCTGATCGGAGTCGATAACATCGTCGGAAATTTCGAGTCCCCTGTGTGCCGGAAGGCAGTGCATTACTATCGCATTCCTGTCAGCCAGATCGAGCAGCTTCCTGTTGAGCTGGTATGGAATAAAATTCCTTTCCCGCTCCTCCTTCTCGGCTTCCTGGCCCATCGAAACCCAGATGTCAGTGTAAAGCACGTTGGCCCTGCCAGCGGCAGCCTTCGGATCGTTGACTATCTCGATCCTTGAACCGGTCTCTACGCCGACCGACGCCGCAAGCTGCGAAATACGCTGCGGAGGCTCGTATCCTTTAGGTGTGGCTGCAACAAAATGCATGCCGGACATGGCAGAGGCAAGCATCAGGGAGTTGCAGACGTTGTTTCCGTCACCAACATATGTCAGCCTGACTCCCTTCAGCTTTCCAAACCTTTCCCTTATTGTCAGCAGGTCTGCAAGCGCCTGGCACGGATGCTCCACGTCGTCAAGTGCATTTATGACCGGAATCGATGCACTTTTTGCGAGTTCTTTCATCATTCCGTTGTCGAATGATCTGTAGAATATGCAGTCGACATACCTGCTCAGCACCCTGCCTGTATCTGCTATTGTCTCACCCCTGCCGAGCTGCATATCCTTCGGATTGAGGTAAAGCGAATCACCGCCGAGATGATTCATAGCCACCTCAGCCGAGATACGTGTTCTGGTGGAAGATTTCTCAAATATCATTGCAAGCTGTTTGTTTCTCAACGGCCTGCTTTTGATATGGCCGGTGCCCTGCTTCAGTTCCTTCTTGAGCTTAGCGGCGTTGTTGAGCAGAGACTGAAGTGACTTTCCGGCGTCCAGTATCGAAATGAAGTCCCGCTTCGGTGCTGTTTTCATTTTATTCTCCAGGAGAATTACGTTGTACCTCTTTTATATTTGCAGTATCCGGGGCTTGATTTCGTATTTCCCTTATTGAATCATCAGATAGAATTATTGCATAGCGGCAGGCTCTTACTCCCTCACAGATGATTGCAACCGAATGAGCCCGTTGCCATCTTTCTGACTGCAGCTTCACTCTCAGCAAGACATTAAATCAGCAAAGGCAATTTAAGCAGAAAGGAGAAGCGCATTTTTGTAATCTTCTTACCAGAGAAACAGCTTACCTCACTATCATTACCGAGCAGCTTGAATAATGCACAAGCCCGGCAGCTACGCTGCCGAGAATAAGTCTCTTGAAACCACCAAGACCTCTGGTGCCTGCAACGATTAAATCAACATTCTCTTCAACCGCGTATCTGACGATAGTGTCGACAACAGAGCCGTCGCTGATAACGATTTTGACCTTTGGTCTGGCACCTGTGTTTTTTATCACCTTAAGCAGTTCTGCCATGAATCTGTCTGCCTCACGTCTTGCGCCAATTTCGAGTTTGTCGAATGGCACGTAAACTTCTCCTGAGGTGCTTATCGACGGTAATTCAATAACATGCATTATCGCTAATTCGGCGCCCGCATCGGCTGCTATTTTTGCGGCCGTTTCGGTCGCTTTTCTTGCACTTTCCGAGCCATCAACTGCAACAAGCACTTTACCCGGCCTGTAATTTTTTACCACTCCCTCACCACATCCACGTTAGTTGAACAGCAGTTATATTTATTGCGCAATCGTCTGGCGCGGTGCATTCAATGTCCCTGCGTTGTTGTGCCGGGAAGACCAGCCGCTGGAGTGCATGTGACTGCTGACTTATCTGAGTCCCCTGGACTGCACTCCTTTGTAGCGGGGATCGTGGCATTCCACCACAGCACAGGATATGCCCCGGCAATGAAAGCGACTGCGATTTTGTGACATCCTCACCGCCCTGAAGAGCATGGAATGCACTCGCTATTCTTTCAGACAACATTGTAACAAAGTATCCTTGCAACAATGCAGATAATGCAACTCAGCCTCCTGCTGGAGGGAATGAAAGAGTTCAATACTTCATATGAACATGGCGTAGCAGGCCGAAATATGCGGGATGGCAGCATCATGAAAAACTTCAATTATGGTTGTGCGTGGAAGCGGACGAAGCAATCCGGGTCTTTGCCTTGCTCTGATTGGAGGAGTTGAGCTTGCGTATTGCAATAAATGGCTTCGGCAGGATAGGTCGTGCTTTTTTCAGAGTGGCGTGCAAAAACAAGGATATTGACATTATAGCCATCAATGACCTGGTTGACATGAGAATCATGTCCCACCTCCTCAAACACGATTCTGTATTCGGGAAATTTGACGGAAAGGTGGAAATCAGCGATTCCCAGCTGATAGTGGACGAAAAGGAAATTGCGTTCCTCAGGAACGATGTGCCAAATGAGCTTCCATGGGGTAAAATGGATATCGATGTCGTTGTTGAATCCACCGGCGTATTTGCTGAGAGGGAAAGGGCGATGAGGCACCTGACTGCCGGCGCAAAGAGAGTGCTGATTTCCGCACCCGCAAAGCAGCCTGACATCACCATAGTTCCAGGCGTCAACGGAGAACTCTATGATCCTGATAAACACAGGATAATTTCGATGGCTTCATGCACGACAAACTGCCTTGCGCCTGTGGCAAGCGTGCTCAATTCCAATTTTCGCATCCTCAATGGATTCATGACGACTGTTCATGCTTATACCAACGACCAGGTTGTACTGGACTTTCCGCACAGGGATTTGAGAAGAGCCCGCTCGGCCGCGATGAATATTATCCCTACAACAACAGGTGCCGCGAAATCCATAGGTGAAGTTATTCCTGATTTGAAAGGGAAGCTGGAAGGTCTTGCCCTCAGGGTTCCCGTTCCTGATGTTTCGATGGTAGATCTCACAGTTATGGTCGAAAAACATACAAATGTGGATGAAGTTAACAGAGTGCTGCAGGATGCATCCATTAACCGTCTACGCGGAATTGTAGAATATGTGGAAGAACCAATCGTTTCCCAGGACATCCTGGGAAATGCCGCTTCATCTATTGTGGACGGGTTGTTGACAGGAGTAGTTCAGGGGAATCTTGTGAAGGTACTTGCATGGTACGATAATGAGTGGGGATACTCAAATAGACTCGTAGACACCATCACCGGCATCATCGGAAGAAAGCCACACCGCGGGCCAACCGAACAATAACACATCAATGTCAGGCCTTCTCTGGCATGATAATGCGGCTCCATTTCGGGTGCGGTGAATGTGATTCCTTGTGCGGCTTTTCTCCTCTTCATCTGAAAGGATTGGCTCGCTTACCCCGGCCTTAAGACCGGGAAATGCGCTCGCGATTCTTTCAATTCGGCAAATGCCATATAAATCAATCATCCAGAAGATGATTTTCCAGGAAGGTCAGCATCCTCATGTTAGAGTCTATGATGTTGTAAAGCTTTGAGAAGATGTGCCCTTCGTCCTCGTAATATTTGAAATCTACAGGCATGCCAAGGCTTTCGAGTTTTTCCTTTGCCTGAATAGACTCCTCCAGCGGACATCGCGGATCATTGGCTCCCGCGATTATCTGTACCGGAGCCCTTATTCTCTCCAGAAAAAATACAGGGGATGCTTCCCTGAATCTCTTTGTGTCTTTTTGCGGATTTCCCATATTCTGCAAATCCCAGAACCTGAGGTCTTCACGTTCGTTCTCCATTTCTGTGAACCAGTTAAGAAAGGGAACCCTGGATGAGCCGCAAATCCATCTGTCTGCGTGCTTTGCAAGCGCACACATCGTGAGATATCCGCCGAAAGACTCACCCGTCACTGCAATCCTTTTTGAGTCGACCCAACCTTCCCGCACAAGATAGTCCGCAGCCGATACACAGTCAGCAAGGTCGAGATTGCCCATCACAAACCTGTTTGCCTCCATGAATTTCCTGCCCGAACCGGTACTTCCTCTGTAATTAGGCGCAATAATCGCAATACCCCTTGAGAGCATCATCTGCCTCAACGGTGCCCAGTAGTTGCTCGCCTGCCATGCTGGACCACCGTGTATCTCCACGACAGCAGGCAATCTTTCGCCCCTCTTCCTGCATTCAGGGACGAAGAGCAATGCGCTGATACTCAGGCCGTCTGCCATGCTTCTGTAATTCACTTTCGTTCCGTCGATAAACCGGCTGACATCGATGTCTCCGGCTATGCTGCGTGTTATCTGGAGGAAACTGTCCTCTTCGATGGAATATCTGAAGATATCCGATGATACTCTGCTGCCGCTGAACAGGAAATAGACATGCTTTGAGTCCGAAGAGAACTTTATGCTGTGAACAAAGCCGGAGGCGAATTCGGGCTTCCTGACCATTACGGGGCTACCGCGATAATCGAGTTCCTGTATCTCGAGGTATGCATTGACACCGTCATTCACGGCATATGCAATCCATCTGGAATCGCGTGACATCACAGGGCTCAAGTGTTCCATCTTGCCGCTGGTTATCCAGGTGATTCCTCCACCGTCGACGTGAAGAATGCCGACGTGACTGTATCCGCTGTCCGAGGAAAGAAACGAAAGCATCCTTCCATCGGCTGACCAGCAGGGGGACGAGGCATCAATTCTTCTTCCAGTCTCCGGATCTGTGACAGGCGACATGACGCCACTATCCACGTCGACGATAAACACCGCATTTTCCTGGCCCGAAACGAGTGAAGTCACGGCGAGCCTCTTTCCGTCGGGGGAAAAATCTGCGGTGTCGTCTGAAAATTGATGATGTGTAATCCTTCTGAAGTCGCCTCCGGTGACGTCGAGGACATATGTTGCAAAGTCACCTTCCCTGTTGGCGACCAGGGCAGCATGCTTCCAGTCCGGAGAGAAGCTGGCATGCGGTGAGATGGAATATTCTGAGAAGGGAGTGAGGTTGGCGGCATTCAGGCGGCCCGGGTCACCGTCTGGTTGATCAAGCATGAGTTCGTACAAGTCATATCTTTCATCCCCCCGGTGATCTGAAAAGTAGGCAAGTTTCTTACCATCGTCTGAAAAAAACCGGAAAGGTCTTTGCTTCTCTGTCTGACGTCAGCTGAATTACATCCCGGGCATCTGCACCGGGATTGTCGAGCAGATACAACTGCAAACACTCACTCATGTTTGAGGTGAATGCAAGCTTGCCGTTTCCGGATATGCCGAACGAATCAACGGCCGGAACGCTGAAGATTGACCTCAGATAATGCTCATCATGTTTACCTGCACGACTCATGACCTGACAGAAGGCGCATGATTTCATTAATCTTCTCTTATGTTCGGGGTTGCTTGTCCTGTGAAGACAGATATCTCAGGTAACAATCATATATGCAGGATTACCCTTAATGACCATGCACAAATCT
>DAHXLZ010000220.1 GCA_027365715.1 Methanomassiliicoccales archaeon
CGGCCCTGGTTTCTCCTGCGTGAAGATGCAACTGCAATCACTATCGCACCCACAACAAATCCGGCAATCAGGCCGCCGCCGAGCAGAAGATAACCCGTGGAGCCGCCTGGGGCTGAACTGCTGCTTCCGGAGCTGGTGCGGGTCGAGATGCTGCTCTGTTTGACGGTGACATTAACCGAACTAGTGGCTGAATATCCTGCCGAGTCTGTTACCCTGATGCTCACAGCATATGTGCCCTTCCCGCTGAATGTGTGTTGAGGCATCTGTTGAGTGGATTGTGTGCCGTCACCAAAGTTCCATACATACGAGTACGGTGCCAGACCTCCTGTAGTGACTGCACTGAAAGTTGTCGATGTGTTAGCGGCGACTGTAGAAACGCTGTTGACTTTCACCTGCGGGTCTGGAAGTACCAGAATGGTGTATGAGCTTGATGTCGCTTCACCTGCAGCATCGGTCACCGTCAGTGTCACAGTGTATGTGCCGGGCTTGCCGTACGTGCTGGTGATTGCGTGAGCAGTCGAGCTGTTGCCATTCCCGAGGTTCCATGCATAGGTGAGCGGGGTGCTTCCAAACTGTGATTCTGCAGAGAGTGTGACAGCGATACCCGCGTCAGTCACACTGCTGCTTGCAAGTATAGTCGCATTGGCAGGCGGGAGTGAGACTTTGACAGTCGTAATTGCAGTATAGCTGTTGCCAAGTGCATCTGTCACTTCAGCTGAAACATTGTAACTTCCGGAAGACCGGAATATGTGATACTGTGAGAGCCCTGTTCCTGCAGAACCGTCGGCAAATATCCAGTATCCCGCATATGGCGCCGTACCGCCGGAGGGTGCGACTGTAAACTGCACAAGCTGCCCTGCATCCACCGTACCCGGAGTGTAGGTTACGGCAGCGAAAAATGAAGGGTTGACGATCAGTTGGACTGTGGCAATTGTGCTTTCACCTGCCGCATCGGTAACAGTCAGCTTGATGTTGAAAGTTCCAGAAACGGCTGGGATGCCATTGATTGAACTGAGATTCTGCGATACTATGCCTGACGGCAATCCTGAATATGAATAGGTGAGGGTGCCGACGCCAAAGAAAACAGAGGATGTAAGGGTAACGCCTGAGCCTTCATCAATTACATTCGGTGAAACACTGAAGCCGCTGATTGCTGGCGGGATTCCGGCTACGGTGTAATTTCCCTGGCCTTCTGTCGTGGAATTCAACCCGAAAGAGGGAAACCAGAGAGAACCGCCCTCTCCTGCAGACAGAGATGGTATGAACATGCCGCCGATCGGAAACGATTGCGTCGGGAGCAAAGCAACAGGAGATGCAGATGTTGGGGAGGTGCCGTTGATGACAACTGTCGTTTCGTTGAATATTTCATATGGATATAACTGCCAGGACAAACCGTTCTGCGTGAGGTACAAGTCGCGATTATTCGGGTCGTAGGTCAATGAGCCGGCAATATTTGGTCCATTGCCATTGGGGCCGCCATAGGCTGGTAAGATCGTCCGGACGTTTGGCATAGAAAAGCTGAGGACGTATGCCTGCGAAGTGGCGTTTATCACACCAATGCTCTCAGGATAGTAACTCGGGCCGCTTGCTGGAGTAACTTCCGCGAAGGAGTATGAAATATATACCATGCCGTCGAATGGATCGTATGCGATTCCTCCGGTTGACTCAGCGTAAGCTGCAAACTGTCCGGGCACCAATATCTGTCGTTCGGAGTAATTACTCATGTTGATCGCCAGAACACCTATCTGGTAGACGCTACCCAGTGAAAAAACACCTGTTACGAACAGAACGGAGTAATGTGTATTGAAAGTCATAGCGGTCGCAAAAAAGTTCCCAAGCGAAGGCGGGCTGGCATCTGTGAGATTCGTGGAAGGATTGTATACTGTCAGGTTTGAAAAATCACTGCCACCCAAGTTCCATTGATCACATACAGTCAATATGTAGACAAGACCATTGACAGGGTCATACAGTGTGTTTGCAGGATATATTTGGTTGGAGCGTGTTAGCGGCAACGCGAGTGTATAAGGAGTGGACTGCGAAGATGTATTGAACTGCTGAATATTGAGTCCACCGCTTGATTCATTGTATTCACCCAGTATGAGCATACCGGTCGCTGTGTCAAGCGCCGCGCTGTAGGCCGGATAGCCAATAGGGGCAATCTTAGCTGGCAGACTTACTGAGGACACATTTGCTTCTATCAGGCCCGCAAGACTGATTGTAGAGCTGCGATTAGTGGCACCCGAGTATATTGTGCTTTTTAAAGGGTCGTAAACTCCCTGAAACGGAACAAAATACTGAGACTGGATCTGGCTGTAACTCAGCGTTTTGATTATCCCACCAGCATCGGATGACGGTTGAGTGATGGCAGGTGTCTGGATATTTTGTGATTGAGTGCTTGTCGTAGCGCCGGAGGAGTGCGAATTCGCTGATGAGACGGCCAGGACTGCACCGCCACTCCTGCCTCCGGAACCCGCCGGAAAATGCGTAGCAGTTGTTACCAGCGGGCCCGCGGCAGTTGCAAGCATGATAAACACGATGAGCACGGACAACATGGCAATCTCCGTTAAGCAGGAATCTTTTCTTCCTTTTCTTGATGATCCATTGCCCGGTACTTCTCCCTTCACAGTGAATGGTGCCATATCAGAGGACGTCTCCTGAACTTAGTGCCTAATTTCAAGTCAATTATATATAAACTACGTTAAACAGAGCGATTGTAAATAAGTGTGACTGAATATTAATCTAACTTTTTCACATACGGAACATGTTATTTGTATAGCCCCCAGAGTGCAAAGTACAATTTCACTTATGATCATGCGTGTATTCAATTCCGGTTACAAAAATTAGAACGGCATTTTCAGCCGGGAAGCAGGAGTGTATGCTGTCGATCCTCACCTTCGGTGGTGACAGCAGATTCCCGTCTGCATCACATCTGCGATATAGCGAACTGTCTGCTTGCGGAAACGCTTAGCTTCCTTGTCTCATGTGAACTTCACTTCATACAGGTGGATGCGGCCGGTGATCTTTTTCTTTTCGAACGCCACAATGCCATCATACCCACATAGGGATTACGTTCTGTAAGAGCCAGAAACTCAGGAACATGGAAACCCATGGACATGGACATGAACATGAACATGTTCGAGGAGCTTGAGAAACTGCTGAGACAGTGACCCCGTCTCTCAACAGGTACAGACCACGGATGAGATTATTGAGAAATATCGTGGCACCTATGATAAGGAGCCATACAAATACGAATTATGAATCTATCCGGGCATCTAATCTATCAGTTTTATGAAATCATTTTGAAGATTTCCAAACGCCCTGTCTTCTGTCAATAGAATTTCATTGTTGGCAACACATATTCCATAGATAATCAAGTCGTTGTCACTCATTCGCTTTCCTTTGGCTGCCTTCAACACATAAGCTTTAGCGGCTTCTCCGACTGCTTCCTCACTTGACTGATACACCTTCAATCCTTCAATCCTTCAATCCTTCAATTGGTTTCCCAATATCCTCTCTTCCGGTGCATTTGAGGAGTTCATACTGATTTACAAACGTTATGGCTAACTCCGACGACGAATATCTATTAACCGCTTGTATGACTTTTTCCTTTCCAATCAGGAAATCTA
>DAHXLZ010000238.1 GCA_027365715.1 Methanomassiliicoccales archaeon
CTATCCTTCGGCAATATGATAGAAGGGCCGGCAGTGATTGAACAGTACGATTCAACAACTCTCCTGCCTGTGGAATGGACGGGGCATGTCGACTGTTTCGGTAATATTGTCGCCAGGCGGCGGAGAAAATGAGGGAAGGCATTGTCACTGAACTGATTATGAGTTCACTGGCCTATGCAAGCGAAGAAATGGGAATAACACTTCGTAATTCTTCATATTCACCAAATATCAGGGACAGGATGGATCATTCGTGCGCCATACTGGATGCCGGCGGAAGACTTCTTGCCCAGGCCGAGCACATACCAGTCCATCTAGGATCGCTCCCGTGGGGGCTGAAGAAAACACTGGAATTTGTCGAATGCGAGGGGATGGAGCTCCATGACCGTGACACGCTCATTGTAAACAATCCTTATATTTCCGGAACTCACCTCAATGATATCACACTGATCACACCGATATTTTTCAGAAACAGGATTGTTGCATTCTCTGCCAGTAAAGCGCATCACAGTGATGTTGGCGGAAAGGTGCCCGGAAGCATTCCGGCCGATGCAACCGAGATTTTCCAGGAGGGTTTGATTATTGATCCGGTCAAGCTGCTCAGGAGGGGCAGGCTGGATGAGAGTGTTCTGCACATTCTGTCTTCAAATTCAAGAGATCCTTATCAGCGGCTTGGCGACATAAAGGCACAGACAGCTGCAAATCGGCTGGGAAGAAAGAGGGTTCAATCCATTCTTGAAGATCATGGCATTTCAGCATTCAAAAATGCATCAGAAACTGCCCTCAACCGTTCAGAGAGGATGATGAGACTCTCAATATCGGAGTTTCCTGACGGCTCGTCAGAAGCTGTCGACTGGATGGAGATGCCCGATATGCCTGAGATACAGTTGAAAGTAAGGATAATCAAGCAGGCCGACAGGATATTGATTGATTATACAGGCACTGCAGAACAGATGAAAGCGCCGATAAATGCCGTGTACGGCGTCACTCTTTCCGGTGTATACTTTGTCATGAAGTGCCTGACAGATCCTGGCATTGTCATGAATGATGGCTGTTTCAGACCAGTCACTGTAAATGTGCCTGAAGGCACACTGCTTAACCCTCAATTCCCATTCCCTGTCTCGGCAGGCAACACAGAGACAAGCATGAGAAATGCCGATATTCTCTTCAAGGCGATGACGCGATTTGCCGGGAACAGGGTTCCGGCAGCATGTGGTGGATCGATGAACAATGTCATGATTGGCGGTGTGTTCCGCAGCAAGACCTGGTCATTTTATGAGACAAATGCAGTTGGGATGGGTGCATCATCAGAACTGGATGGAACGGATGGTGTACACTGCAACATGACCAACACGCTCAATTCTCCAGTGGAACTGGTGGAGGTTGATTATCCGGTGTCCATTGTAAAGTACCAATTCCGTGAAGGGAGCGGCGGTACCGGGAAGTGGAGGGGCGGTTGCGGTATAGAGCGCTCTTATTTGATACAGGCTCCAAACACTTCAATGACGCTGATGTCTGAGAGGGAATTCCATTCGCCCTGGGGGCTCAATGGCGGCGACGGCGGTGCAACGACTGAAATATTTTTGAACAGGGGCGGAAAGATTACCAGGGTGCCATCGAAGTGCACTCTGGAACTCAATGAAGGTGACGTGGTGACAATAAATACTGCAGGCGGAGGGGGGTATGGAAGAAAGGAGGACAGGGATTTTGCGAAAATTGAGACGGACCGGCGAAACGGCATCATGGATGCTCAGAATTTGACATCTGTCAGTCCGGCGTGGATTACTGTTAGGCGTCATGAGAAACGCCGATGAGAACCGCCCCCGCCGGACAGGAAGAGTGTGCGCATGAAGAACGAAAAACGTATCGAGAGGCAGAGAGAATTCTGGGAAGGACGATATTCTGAAGATATTGAGCTCTTCGGCACCTCGGAAAGTGAATTTGCCAGGTGGTCACTGCCCATCATGAAGCGAAACGAGGTGAAGAGAATTGTTGAACTGGGATGCGGCTACGGTAGGGATATGCGATTCTTCTGTCTGCATGGCCTGAGTGTCAGCGGATGCGAATTGACGCCAAGCGGCGCCATGCAGTCAAAGAAGGTGATGAATGCTATTTCACCCGGGTGCAAGATTTTCAGCGGAGATGTATTTGCATTTCTTTCCACGTTAGATAATGAGAGTGCCGACTGCATCTATTCGAACATGCTTTACAATATGGATTTCACAAAGAAACAGCATATGATTCTGTTTTCAGAAGTTGAACGCGTGCTGCGGCCGGGCGGAATACACCTTTACAGCGTGCGTTCGACTTCAGACCAATGGTACGGCAAAGGAAAAAAGCTGGATGACGGAGTCTATGATCTTCACCCCGATGGTGCTGTAATGCATTTCTTTTCAATGGAATATGCCGGCACCATCAGACCACCGAAACTGAAGTTTTTACACCGCCAGGATGCAAGGGAGGGTGAAGGCACTTTTCCAATATCGTTAATATACTTCGCTGAGAAAAAAGATTGAAATAATGTACTTATCACCGTGTTCGATCATTTGTGCGTTTTAAGCTACATGTCTGCTGAATGCCCGTTTGTCGAATGTCAATGCCATTTCCCTTATGCCGGTGGCGGAGGTTTCATCCACTGTATCGCGATGCCTTTCTGTTTCTTTCAGAGCAATGCTGCACCTCGCGGTCTTTCATTCTTTTCGCCTCTTCATCAAGCCGCTTTACTGCTTTCCCGATCTCTTATTTTTAGACACGATGATTGCTGCAGCGACGAGCATGATGACTGCAGCTGCGCCTATGCCTATGTAGAGATATGGAGGTGATGAGGATTTTGCAGGTGTTGTGGATACGGCCGATTTGATTTGCAGGGCTATTGTGAGTTTGTATGTCTGTCCTGCACTGAGTGTGAAGTTAGCGTAGTGCGCAGTGTAACCC
>DAHXLZ010000265.1 GCA_027365715.1 Methanomassiliicoccales archaeon
GTTATTTTCTCATTGCCGGCAAACACCAAGTCTCAGACGCTCCATCGCACTCAAACCGTGGGCAAAGAGCCGGGAAGGAAGTTTCAGCCTACAGTCAAAGTCTTCAGATAGATAGGGTTTCAACTGTGAGCTCAATGCTCACTGGTTCTTTGCTGAGAACTCTTCATATGCGGCGGAAACGTTCTCAAGGCTGGTCCTCAGCTGCTCGTTTTCCTTGATCAGTCGCTCGTTCTCCTTGAACAGCTTCTCATTTTCCTTCATCAGTCTTTCGACTTTGCTTAAGAGGCCCGGTCCGTCAGTTATGACATTAGATGTTATGCCCTGATCATACACACCTATGAGACTCTTTGCCGACTCTAACACAGATACCTCATCGACGAGCTTTGACGGGCTTTCTGGCACATGGCTGTTAAGATTGAGTTCCTGCGTGAATCTCTTCATCGCGCTCGACAGCTCCGTTGCGTACGTCGCGATGTATTTGTTCTTTCCTTTCCCTCTCGCTATTTCTACATCGAGGCCTTTCACTATAAAATCCCGTTTCCGTAGGTGTTCCAGGATTGCACGAGCTTCCTTGACAATTTCCTCATCGGAAACCTCTGAGACTGATTGCTTCTCGGTCTCAGTCGATTCCATATATTTCGTCAGCCCTTTCTCGACAAACTCTGAAACATTCATGTCTCTCTCAAGGGCAGCCATCTTGACTTTCTTCCAGAATGCGGGATCAATCATCAGTGAAGTATATCCTCTTTCAGCGGCCACAGTCGAAATCACTCCAATGCATGATTGTTGAATTGCTACTTAATACTGAGTTATATATACTGAAATGTTATTCTGGTGTTATGGTGATAAGTTGCGACCTGGTTGGAAAACTCGAACTGTGTTGATGCCTCCCGAAGACTATGATGCCCTGGAAGAAGTGTGTGAAAAGGTCAATGTTGACAGAAGCACATTGATGCGTCTCTTCATGAGGGACGGGATTGCCCGTTTCAACAGAGGAGAGCTACCGATACTCGGCAAAGATAGGGAATAAGGAGACGTTTGGATGGGAGATGAAAAGCAGACGCATCCCAGGCTCTTCCAGCTCTGGGAACAATTAATAAAACTATCCAAAGAGCAGGAGCAGGAGGGAAAGAAAAAATGACTGTAAAAAAAGCACCCCCTGCCGGCAAGCAGGAGGAGCAAGACAAGAGCGGTCAAAGTAATGCTTCACAGTCAGATAAACCTTCACATTCTGAAGCGCAGATGGTGCAATGCATTTATTGCGACAAGGTCTGGAATGCTGGCAAGGATCGTGTGCTTGATGACTTCCCAATTGTATGTAGCCACTGCGGGAAGGATCAACCGGGCAATGCAGCAAGAGACATGTGGACTGAGTCACAGAAAACGATTCTTGAACTGAAATCAGGAGCCAAGGTAATCTTCAAGGAAGCACGCGCAGTCAATCCGGCCCTCGACGTTGCACATGGCGTGATGATCATTACGAAACTGCTGCCAGGGGAATTCAAGGCATTTCATCCGAAAACACATGAATTCATCGGCATGACGTACGAACTCCGGAATTTCACCATAACCAGTGAAGGAGAAATATTCGAATGCACGGCCGGCGAATTTCGACAGCGAGATTTATTCCCGAAGGTCCCGGATAGCGATGTCGAATGCCCCTGGAGCGCATCGTCTGTGAAGCGATTTATCGATGGGGACGCACACGTCAATCCTGCAGTTCTGTTCCAGAAGACCAGGGACGCATTCGATTACTACATGGACTTTGGCGAAGTGAAAGGAGCGTCTGCCTATTGCGCACTGTACAACATGCTCACTTATTTTTTCGTCTTATTTGACGCCGTGCCCTATCTCAAGCTCAGCGGTATGAAAGGAGCAGCGAAAACCAAACTCTGTGAGCTGTTTCTCCAGATGGGGTTCAATCCCCTTATGGCCGTTGCTCTCACTTCGGCCATACTCTATAGAACCATCCAGGACACGCGCGGCGTCATGATCATCGATGAAGGGGAATCACTCCAATTCAATGATGATCAGCGCGCTGAAATGATTGCCATTCTGAATTCAGGCTGGAGAGCGAATGGGAGTGTTTCCAGAATGAACATGGAGGGGAAGCGGAAGAAGCGTGAACACTTCAGCACTTATGGCCCAAAGATTATCGGTGCAATAAATGCGGTCATCGATACACTGGGAGACAGGGCTTACGAAATTCTCCTGCTAAAAACACTCGATGAGGAAAAGGCCAATCGAGGCGTGAAAAACGGTGATAAGGGTCTCAGTGCGATTCGAGACGACCATTACATCTTACTCATGACACAATGGCAGGAAGTTAGACAGATTCTGGAGACCATTGAGAATAAAGACAGACTGCTTGGAAGAGAATGGGACAAAGCCAAACCACTCCTTGTCTTGGCCGAATTTATTGACAGTTATATGCCCGAAGAGAAGAGAACTGTGAGGCAGGAGCTGACTGAATTTGTGAGAGAACAGACAAGAGACCGACGGGAAGACACTTCCGACTCTTTTGACGCGCTGATCCTCGATGAACTTGAAACAATGGTGGTATCAGAAACAAAACGCGTTACGAATGATGAGCAACCGAATAGACAGGTTGAGATTGTGTTGAAAGTGCTTGCGGAAGCTGTAGCTATCGCGGAGGGGAATGATGTTGAGAAGAAGAATTTCAATCTCGGTCGCTACAGTAAGAGGTTGTCGTCCCGGCTCAGAAGCATGGGGCTGATTATGAACAAGAGGATGAGCATGGGAGTCACCAAATTCGACACCACACTCGCCAGGATTCAACTCGCAAAAAGTAGATATTTCAACCTCTCCTCTACTACCTCTACTTCTTCTATTTCCTCTACTACCTCTACTACCTCTACTAATAATAATGAAAAAACAGTAGAGCAAGTAGAGCAAGTAGAGATTGTAGAGGAGAAAGAGCGGGCGGTAGAGGAAAAAGCCGTAGCACGTCTCTCTTTGTCAGATGTGAAGCTTCTTCTCGTCCGTTTCGGTGTAAAATACGGCATTTTCGAAAGAGCAGGAAAGCAGGCCGTGTCCACAATTCCGACATTCATTCTTGAAAAATCACATCCGGACCTCGTCGGACACTTGCGAGCTGGCGGCTGGCGGGATCAGGAGAAGCGAGACCGTTCAGGCTCATACTGGATGCAGGAGGCCTGACATGATTCGGAAAGTCGATGAGGCGACAATCCAGAGGGTTGTCGCACTGCGCCGGGGCTTCTACCATTACCCGTGGCGGCTCATATCGAAACGGACAGGCCTGTCGATTTACATGTGCCGGCGCGTCTATTTCGAATGGCAGGCTGCAGCTGCGAAGGCTGAGCGGGAGGCCTTCCAATGACCCGTATTTTCAGCGACGAGCAGATAATGGTTCGAGTAGCCATGCTGCGTCAGCATGGATTCACCTGGAAGCGCATATCAGAAGAGACGGGCATTTCGGTATCGGCGTGTGTCCACGCCTATGAGGAATGGCAGGCGGACCAGGCAAAAGAGCGGGGCAGTTCAGAGAAGCAGTCCCACATGCTCTTCATATTTTCAAACGAGGACTTTGCAGACTTTCTTGTGGAGAAGCTGAGAGGCGGCTGGATAATTGTTGACACCGGCGAGGACCTGGGAGCTCTTAAGATGTTTGAGGCCGAAGTTTATCCTCCAGACACGCCGGCCAACGACGGCTTCGAGATCCTTCACCACTGGGGCATCCGTGTTCATGGGGTCGTTTTCCTTGCAAAGAAAGTGGACGCCCTCCGGCAATTCTTGCAGAAGCACTGCGTGAACTTATCTGATGTAAAGTGGAATGAGCTCATCTGTATTGGTATTTCGAAAGCCACTCTCGAAGGCACTGCGCCCTTGTCGCATCATTATCTGGAGACTGCAGAACAGATACAGGCGCTCGTAGAAATTCTTTCGACGGAGGACTCATGACACAGACTGCTGCCCTCTATGTTCGCGTCAGCACTCAGGATCAATCACTCGAAGGTCAGGAGCGCGAGCTGCGTGCCTACGCTGAGGCTCGTTCCTGGCAGGTTGTTCATATCTACAGAGAGAAGGTCAGTGCGACGGGGAAGGTTAGCAGGGAAGAGTATGAGAAACTGCTATCAGACGCAAGGAGTCAATCGCGCCCCTGGAAGCATGTTCTTGTCTGGTCCCTGGACAGATTCTCCAGGGAGGAACGGTTCACCATGGCAGTAGACGCCATATGGCAACTCGAAGCGTGTGGCATCAATTTTCACAGCCTGAAAGAGCCCGCTATTGACACGCCGGAGAACGGACAGGAGGATATCGGCCGAACCATTCTCAGGGCCATTCTACCCATCATTGCTTCTTTTGAGAGCAAACGCAGGTCTGAAAGGGTCAGGGTCGCCATGTCAGATATCAAGGCCGGCAGGCGTGTTCCCCGTTCTCCTGTCGGCAGGCCGCGAAAGATTACAGCTGTGAAGGTTCAGACCGCTTCAATGCTGAGAGACCAGGGCATGCCCTGGAAGGAAATAGCGAGGCGTGTCGGCCTTCCTGCCGAAACGTGCCGGAAGGCTGTCAGGGAGCTCAGACACACACTTGGCAGGAAGTGATATCATGACCTACTATGTCTACGACGAGGCAACGGTATCAGACCCGACGTACGGAGGAACGACAAAGATAGCCTACGGGACGAAGGGCTCAGGGAAGAGCACACTGATCACCAGGTGGCTCTTCGAGGCCCTGCAGAGGCATGAGACGGCAATATGGAGAGCCCGCTACACTGACACCTGGAATGTTTTCGCCCAGGCGAGGGGAACGCAGCTCCTCGTTCCTCTCGGCTCGGATGTGGAGCTCCTGCTTTCTCCGATCGTGCGCGCAGGAAAGACAGTGCCCGTTCTCCCTGAGAACCTCGGTCGAGGCATAACTGTGACGGGTTACACATCGCCTGAGGACGCCGTGCGGCTACTGCGTCCCGCTTCGGCCAATATCATTGCGACGCCGTTCGCCAGGCAAGAGCAAGAAGTGCCCTTCTGGACCGCGTTCGCGTTTTATCTCGTGCGCAGGCCTGACCTGAGTTTCGTTCACTTTGCTATCGATGAAATTGACGAGCTCTTCTCTCCGTATCCGCCCTGGTCGCTGTATGATTATTACATGCGCTTCAGGGATGCTTTCAGAGACTTCCGGAAGACAAGAGTGCAGTTCAGCGCCTCTGCGCACATTTACAGCGACGTGGACTACAGAATCGAGAATAAGTTCAGATATCGCGCATACCTCCAGGGCGCGATGGTGAAGACCAGCCGGGCTGTCGTCAAACAGCGTTATGTGAATGCCCTGGGGAAATGGGAGGGCATAATGGAAAGCACCAGGTATCAACACTTCGAGTTCGGCCCAATCCCGGAGCCTTTCCGGCCTGCAGACATGATCATCACACGCATTCGTCCTGCCACTCAGGATGAGCCGCAGCCTCAGCCTGCGGCGGAGCTCCCCGCAAATACGCGCCGGCAGGTCGTGTGCCCGAAATGCGGCAGGGCAGTCTACACCAGGATGCCGGCAGGAGAGTATGTGCGATGTTCCAATCTGAGCTGTAGACACAAGTTCTGTGTGTGAGGCATCTTCATGTGCACATCAGTAGCCAGTGCGACTGAAGGGGCTGCACGACGTGTGTGACGATTGTTCCAGGACTAAGTTTGGCGGCGTGGTGCGCCTTGGTGCTTGCGACTGCAAGTGCAGGACCGAATGGACGCTTAGAACCTCAGCCCTCAGGACGTGCAGGGGCAGGCCCGTTACAAAGGTAACTTCCCCCTTCGAACCTTACAAGGCGACAGCACGCTGTCTGCGGTGTCAACACTCGCTGAAGGACAAAAGCTGCACCAGTGTCCCTCGAGAACAACCTAATCCGGCGGGAAGGCCTATAATGGGAGCAAGCTCAAGAGACAGCATGTAGGGTGAACAGCGTAAGCGTTCGTGGTGACTTGTCGCCTCAGGTGAGCTGTGGGCGGTCGCCAGAAAGATTATATGCCGCCGCCAGGCGTGGGAGAAACCCATGTCGGGAGAAAAGGTCGGAATCTCAGCTCCTGACGGTATGCGGTCCAAAGGCAAGCGTTTTGACCGGTCGAGAGACCGCAGCGCATAGTTAGTGTTATGCAGGGGCAAGATACGGCACTAAGTGGTACTTTGTACCATATACCCCCCTCCGTTATGTACATAGTATACAAGGACGCCTAAGTTTCCAGGTCGCTGAGCGTGGGCCTGTGGTACTTTTCACCAACTGCGGCGACACTTTCTTTGCCGTTCTCTCCGGCCGGAATTGGACGCATTCATCCTGTCTTCAGTCTTGGCGGCCGGACCTGCAGCTGATACTGTTGGTGTGATAGAGAAGCGGCAGGGAATTGCCACACATCAATTCAGGAGGTCATCTTATACGGCGTGCCCTCCGTTCGTGCAACCTGAGCGCTCTAATTGCGTTCGATGTTCGTAATGTGGCGGAAAAAGCGGCGATTCATCCGGATGTGTGCGGTCACACCTTCGCAGGACATATTTGAGAATGTCAGGACAACTCGACGAGATCAGGCCCTCCAGGGCAACCGGCCCGGTGATTATCACACAAAGTCATTTGAATTGTTTGCCATGTGGCAAACCGGACCTTTTCTCCCGATAGGGTTTTATCCCGTTCACACATAACTGTTAACCATGCCTGGAGAGAAATCAATCCTGGAGGGAATAAAGAGTTTCTTCCTGCCTGAGTTCAATAAGGTTGAGGGAGAACTGAAGGCCGTGAGGTCTGATATATCGCGGGTAGAAGGCACACTGAGAGCAGAGATATCGAGTGTCAGGGTTGAACTCAAGGCACTCTCTGAGAAAGTGGACCTGGTAAGAGATATGGAAAAACTTAAGCTGAGAGTTCAGGAATTGGAGCAGGGAAGACGGTAAGTCATACTCTTTATCGAATTATAATAATGCTCGAATATTCGTAATTCAAATATGAAATGCAGGCATTTTCAGGACTGACTATTTAAATAAAAACACCTTCGGATTGCCTGATTTACGCGAAATACCCCCCCTTTTCGTATATTTTTATTGTGTCGGACAATGCCCGACGCCGGCGAGCTCGCCAGGAGGCCTCTTTTGAGAAGGAAATTGACTCGGGCCCGTTGTCTGACAGACTGATTATTATTCATACGCGGAAAACTTCATGGCTGCTTTGCTCTGAGTTCCTCGACGAACTTATCTCTCAGCTGAGGGTTCTTGAGAATTTCAGATAGGACGCTTTCGAGGAGGCCGGCCTTGACACTCTCCGGCGCGCTTCTCAATATGGACTTTGCCAGGGGATCAACTGCCATCGAGCTCTGGATAGAGGCCTCAATCTGCTTCTCTTTCTCTTCCATTTCAATGGCAAGCCTGGTATCGAACGGCAGCCAGCAATTTTTACAATATGTCGCGGCAGAAGTGTTAAGCGTCCTGCATCTTGCGCATTCCCTGGGGAGCTCATCGATGGGCTGG
>DAHXLZ010000034.1 GCA_027365715.1 Methanomassiliicoccales archaeon
GCGTCTGGGACAGCAGACTCGGCTGAGCTTCCGTTCCTCTGAGGTCGGACTGCAATACCGTTTTGTCCCCAAATTGTCGAAAGCAATCGAGTCTGGCAGCAAAGCCACGTGAACCAATAAGGTCAAATCCGGTCTTTTAAGTACAGCAGACTGGACAGGATAGAGGGAACGCTTATCGGTGAGAGCCTTCGGGTCTGGACCACTCTCGAGGGGATACCACTCTCGGTTCGTCGCATCACTCGAGCGGATGCGGCTCTCTCGCCCGACCAGATCGCGGCCGGTCTCCCCTCCCGATGGACGGTAATCGAGTTTCAGGCGGAGGACAGGTTGGCAGAGCCGCTCGCGGAAGTCCTGGCAAGATCACTTGAGCCGGTCGGATGGTACGTGAATTTTCAGTCACCGGGAAAGATGTTCGTGGTGTTCCCGGGACGGATCTTTCGGTATTGCCGAAGCGACGAAGCGGCAAGGGCGAAGGCTCAGGCCTACGGTCGCTCGCTCGGTATACCGGAGCCTCAGTTGGACTGGACGAAGTGAGCGGTCACTGTGCCGGTCCTATCCACCGCCCAACGATGTGTCAGGTCGATGACGACACAATCCATAACGAACACGTTACATGCCTGTCCGCCACAGACAGACGGCTATGCCGGACATGAACCGTTAGATCGCTCAAGCATGGAATTGATATGCCAGCCTTCGCTCGGATTGTAAGTGGCACGTATCACCTGCAGAATCTGTAGATGATAGTTCAGATTTCAGCATCTGTCCTCAAATGCAATAAGACTTCGTTTCTGCCGTAGCCACTCACAGTAAAATCATTATAGATTTTTCCAGCACATAGTAAGGACCCAAGGAGGAATAGAAATTTATTGTAACATTGGCACGTAGGATACTGGAATATGTCATGGGTTGAGAAACAGACACGGAACTATACACAGACTGGAAAACTCTGCCATGCAGGATGCTATTATCCACTTCCTTAATGGGCAGGATTGATTGATTTAGTGAAAACTGGTTTATGCTCATGCTCATGGCAAATTGCTTCGTTTGTGGAGTATTGGAGGCTATGATGATGTTTATTTCGAACAGAAACGGTATCCCGTTTGAAACGTTTCCCTTTGGTGCCACTAGCTGAACAAACATGGTCAGGCTGGTTTTTCCAATCGTGACGTTAGTCTGCTCAGTTTTGACACCTTTTACAAGGTATTGCTGATAATATTCCTGAGTAATGGTCGACACAGTTAATGGGTGTGTCTCAGTCTGATAAATAGAGAAGGCAATCAATACAGTTGCTATAATGGCAAACGTTATGAACCACTTTGCTATTTTCTTCATTTCTCACTTCTATGTTGATTGGGCTAGATTGAAATAAAGATTGTTTGTTCCCTGATAAAAACTTGTGTGGCTGGAAGAGTCTGTAATGCCATAAGTTACTGAAAAGTCATAATAATTATAGGCGGGATTTGATGTAGTGCCTCCGATATTGTACTCATTTGTTATTCGCATGTAAAACCCAAAGGTCAGAGAAGGTTTGAAACTCAAGTCTAGAAATCCATAGTTTGTTCCAAGCACATTGTAAACAAGGTAACAATCTTGACCAGTCCTTCCACAGAGAACAGGATTATCAACATATGAACCAGCTGCATGATTTATGGTATATGTGTTGGATTCTTGATTTGTGGATGATGAATGTAATATTAGGTCAAAAGGATTCGGAACTGGAATTCCATAAGCGTGAAGTCCGTCCACTAGTATCGTTACCACGAGTTGCATAATGGATGCCGTCTGACTATTGTAGTTCTGGTAATAATCATCCTCTAATTCTATATGGGATGTTTGGCTAACTCCAGTACTGGTGCCAGTAAGCGATATGGTTTCTCTAATTTGATTGACAACATAAGAACCAGCAGACAGTGAAGACGAAAATTGCATATCTTCAGGTATATCGTTTGGTACTGCTCCATTTGGGCCATTGGCAGATTGAAGAATTTGGCCAACTACCTGATTATTTGTGTTCCAAATATCAGATGGTGAGTTATAGAAAGGATAACTTGTGGGGCTTGGAGAATTGTCAAGATTAACTCCAGCGTAATTACTTCCTAGATTGAGCGAAATTGTTTGGTTCTCCAGTAATGTTGTATCGAACAGGGAAAGCACCATTCCAATACCATTGCTATTATTCCTTATGCCGATTGGTCCCATAAGGCCCACTGCTTGATTCCACATCAGCGAAAACGGCCCTAACATAACTCCCATATATGGTGCAATTCTAGGATTCGAAATGACGATGTTACTAGATTGCGGAGGGCTCGTCCTTCCATCGACTTCAATCATAGAGAACGCAACTTTATGAAATTCATCAACACTTAACGTTACAATCGGAGTTATATTCCCATCGAAGAGGTTACGAACTGAAAGACTTGTATCAAGTGAGTTTCCATTCAAATAATATATTTCATCTGCCTTGACAAATTGATTGCTCAAGGTAATGCCAAGTAAATCGTATGTATTATTCAAGATATGTGTGATGTTATCTATGTTTAAGTGTTGTAACATCAAGCTTCCATTTACGTTCAAATAATAACTCCATGTTTCTCTTACGCTTTGGTTGCCTGATGCTACAATTATTCCCTTACGATCTACCGTAAGCGAGTAGCTTCCAAGCTTATAGATATTGTTATCGTGATGCATAGTATCGGCCATCGAGACTCCAGGCATTATCATGAGTAGGGACACTATCAAGGAAGTTAAGATAATAATTTTCTTACTCACAAAATGAGGCACGTACTTGCGTATATTTATGCATTCTATCTATGGCGGACATAAAGGGTTAGACCATGTGTGCCGCGGATGCATCAACTTCTGAAACATGACCGACGTTCCGTTCTTGCAGGAACAGCGTCAGCCGTGCTGTAACACCTGCACCTTCCTCGCTGCATGCGCATCATCCCACAGTTTGTCCGTATAGACGGTGACAGGTACATTGCCCGAAAGCAGCATCCGCCTGCCCTTTTCCAGCACCGTCGCCATGTCGCCGCACCTGCGCCTGACATTGCGCCTCACCCTCCTGAACAGCTGTTCCAGTGAGTTGTTCGTGTGGGCAATGCCGTCGAGTTCCCTCACGAAGAGATGGCTCTTCCATTTACTGTACTGCCCGACTATGTGCTTTGCAGCCTCCAGCATGTATGGAGGTATGTTTGTCTTCATGTACACATCCAGTGTGCCGATGACAGTTTCGCAGTCCTCCTCCATCTCCCCATTGGTGCGTTTCGGCTCGTCTGAAAGCGGCGTGCCCC
>DAHXLZ010000293.1 GCA_027365715.1 Methanomassiliicoccales archaeon
ATATCCCCTCTTCTGCCCTTTCTCCTCTACCTCTTTCCATACGTACCTGCCGTAACTGAATGAGCCGGATATTCTGATTCTCTTTCCCATGTAGAATACCGTATCACCAGATTGCAATCCGTATCTCTTTCTCCTGATGGACGGTTTGAATCCCTTCCTGTTTGTCTGAAGAGATCGGTTGTTCCTCCTTCTCTGCTTCACCACAAACGGAGAAGTCCGGATCTGTTCGACTCCCCCTGCTATGACAAAAGCATCGTTTAAATGGCCTTTGCCCATTCAGAGGGAAATACGGTTCATCTTTGTGATGCATCCGAAGGTATGTTCAGCTCCTGTAAGCTGTGTGAGTTTCCACCTGACCGTATTCATGAATGCGGCATCCTTCAACTTCTCTGTATTCAGTTCCGAGTTCCGGTATGTCGCTCCTGATTGCTGCCTCACCTGATATCAACTCCCTCCTTTCCGTTACGGCGGAGAATCCTATATGCCTGTATCCTGCATCTATTCCCAGTGTTACCGGCTGCGTAGCCTCTCCGGTTGCACAGGTAAGCTGAATGGTAAACGGATTCGAATTCACCACTTTCGCTTTTCCAGCTCTCAGGAGTTTTCTTGCCTTCCGTGGTGTTGCCGGCATCAGCGGCTGGTTGCGCATGTTTATGACAGGAACTCTCAAGTCCTGTCCGGTCATGCCTGACCGTGAGCCCACATCGGGGTTGTCAGGAAGGGTTTTTGGACTCTGCTCACTGAGAGTTTCCTCTCTGTTTAAAGACAGAGTCACAGAGCTGCGGACTTGTGGAGCATCCGCAGGTGTGTATGTATTTCTCCGACCTGACTTCTGCTTATCCATCTCAAAGCCCCCTGAACGGCCAAATCAACCAGGATTTGACAACGTCGTCAGATTACCAACGTTTTGCGCGCAAGCTTTTTTGCAGATTCCTTCGTCAGCCTTTTCACATCGAGTATCGTGTATCGATCCCTGCGCATTGTACGCGCTTTCACAAGCGCACGGATAATATCACTTTCGTTCACTCCCAGCCCTTCTGCCGTAACAGGACATTTCAACCTGATCAGTGACGTCCGTATTATCTCCCAGTCACCACCATGCAGAGCTGTCATCAATATTGCACCCACACCACACTGTTCTCCATGCAGGGCATATCCCGCTGACATTGCATCCAGCGCATGTGAAAATAGATGCTCCGAACCGCTTGCAGGCCTCGATGACCCCGCGGCACCCATAGCAAGGCCGGATGCGATTATCGGTCTCACTGCGAGCCAGGTGGATGTTTCATCATTCCTGCTGATTCTGGACGCTGACGCCATCACAGAATCTGCCGCATACCTGGAAAGAGAGGCCGCAGTCGTGCTGAAGCTCTCCTTACCTGCTTTTACTGCGAGTTCCCAGTCTGTGAGTGCGGTGGAATTGCTTATTACATCCGCACATCCGGAAGCGAGCATTCTGTAAGGCGCCTTGGATATAAGCTGCGTATCTGCAATTATCGCTGCCGGCATCACTCCTTCCATTGAGAGCGGAGAGGTTCCGTCCTTAATCGATACCCTTGGCGATGCAATGCCGTCGTGGGAAGCGGAAGTGGGTATACTGACGAAGCCGGAATGACCTCTCCTTGCGGCCATTTTTCCCAGATCAATCTTGCTTCCTCCTCCGACTCCGAACACAGCTTCCGGCTCCCATGATGCAGCAACGGCATACAGGTGGTTGAGATTTTCCATGTTCGCAGAACCCGTAATTTCCATACGCACTTCGAGACCGATCTTTTCGAGCATCGTGCGAACCCTCTTTCCCGCGATAGATGATGTGTGGCCGCCGGTAACAAGAAGCACCCTGCCTTCGTAGCCCAGCTCTTCAACAACAGAAGGCAGACTTCGAAGCACCCCATGGCCCGCAAGAACCTGCCTGGGAAAGACCATGGCTTTTGATTTTGTGAAATGGTCGCCTATCATTTTAATCAACGATCAAACACATGTCTCAACGAAGCCTGAACAGACCGGCAGTTTCATCTATCCTTGCAGCGAGGTTGAAATCCAGGGTGCTGATGGCACCAAGATCGTGAGTGAACAGCAAAATTCTCACTTTGCTGTAGACATTAGACCACTCAGGATGATGATTAATCTTTTCGGCTTCAAATGCAATTCTCGTCATGAAAGAGAATGCATCCGCAAAGTTCATGAAATTGAGAGATCGCGAAAGCTTTCCCTCATCTACCTTCCATTCTCCAAATCTGGACAGGTAGTCTTTCATTTCTTCATCGGTCAGTTTTCTCTTTTCCGTCATATGCCTTACAACCATATGAACGCTGCGCACTTATTTTAGAGCTCACATCGGCGGTCTTCTATCAACCGTAGAACGCGGGTTTTTCCGCTTTTGTCTCCTTCCTGTTCTCCTTCACCTGCTTTACAACATCGATATAGAAGACTGAATTGCATGGAATGATGCGAACAGTGTCCTTCTGCTCACCCGCAGTCAATCGGACTGACAGAGCACTTTCATCCCCGAATTGTACATATCCCAGAAATGTGCCTTCGGTTTCAAACCGCGATTCGGATTCACCGGCACTCACTATCTTATAAACAGATCCGCTGATCAGAGAATAAGTTTCCAATTCCTCCTTCTTCATTTATCCACACCTGCCAGTTTCTGAATATGATCTACAGTCTTCCTGTACGATTCAATGGCCGCCTGAATATTGGATTCAGTAAAGTTCCACGCCTTGCTTAAGTTACCATATCTAATCCTGTAACCCTTCTTCCTCTGTCCTTCTTTCTCGATGTAAATCTCCTCCAGTATGTCAAGACCCTTGAGTTTATTTATGTGCCTGTAAACTGTTGCCTTTGTCGCCTCTGTGTCAGCTGCTATTTCATCCACGAGCCATGCACGCTCTGATCTCATCAGGAAATAGTCCCTGAATATCCTGAAAGGAATGCTGCTCTCAACATCGGCAGCATCATTTCTTGGAGTGTATCCGGGCGACAGATAGCCAATCTCGGCCAGAAATATGGATAGAACTTCGTCCAGATCGTTCAACGGCGTGAGTGGAGTGTTTGAAACAACAGAGATTTCAAATGACATCCCTGATGGCTATAGCATTTAGATATAAAAATTTAATAAACAGCGCATGAGTGATTTACAGTTTCAAATGCCTGAACTGTTTTGGACTGGACGAATATGAGACAGAAACTGGCGTTAATTAAGTGGTTCACCATCATCATACCCTTCAGTTGTGACAGAACTCTCATGATTCCGCCACTCTCTTTAGCACGCTCATTGCCGTGAGTGTTATCCATTTGCTCGGTTTTCCTGCCTCTTCAAGGGAAAAGGGGGTCGCTTTCCTTTTCTGCCTGTACTTTGCACCCGGGCCAATGTCCGGATGGACTGCGTCTAGGATCCATTTTCCGTTGCTCAATTTCCTGTCTTCCAGTATCTGCAGAGCAGGTCTCAGCCTCCTGTCATCGCCGTATCCGAGCGCAGTGAGCGTGTCAAGACCTATCAGCACGTCGTAATAATAGTGTACTGGATAATGGAACCTGAACCAGGGCTCGTACCTCCGTCCCTCATTGAAAAGATGCCGTTCCAGATAAAACTCCGCCCCCCTTTCCACCGATTGCTTCAACTTCCCGGTCCACTGCCGTCGTGGAATCGCCGCAAATGCTGCAAGCGGTTCCCAGCAGTCCAGCGTGCCGGTATCTGAAGGAAAACAATGCCATCCGCCATCCCCCTTCTGTGCTTCCAGCAACCAGTTGATCAGTCTTCTTACGCGCGGATCGTCAGCGTAGCCGCATTTTAAAAGAATCCTTGCGAGATTTCCAACAACACAGACTTCGTACTCGCTTTCATCATGACCGGATTTCAGCCAATTATTGAAAAAAAGATCACAACCGTGTTTAACACCCGGATTCTCCGATGTGAGACACAGGTCTGTGAGGATGAGCATCATCCAGTTGGTCGCGAGATACTTCGGTCTGTAGAGACCCGTTTCATTGGGTTGCCATGTTCCGTCCGATCGCTGCAAGCGCAGTATCTCTCTTGCCCAGCCTCGCTTCGATATGTCTGCCCTGGCTATTCTGACTTCCTCATCTTTGCCGGAAAGGCCGGCGAGTTCGGTCAGTGCTTTGTATCTGACTGCCGGCTGATTTTTCTCCTGCAGCCACTCAATTACGCCGTCATATTTTGTTGTCAAAGCGATCGCTGCCGTACCGGAGACTGAACTCATAATGCTTCCTGAGCTGGTGCGGAGTTAGTGAGTTTGCACCCGGAGGACGCCTGTTTCAGCTGACTGATTCTTCTACGCGGCTTGACCTCTCTGCTGTTCAAAGAGGCGATATAAACAGCTCATCGTTGATTCCTTTCGCTGAGAATCACACATGTCATCTGTCAGACAAATGGTCGACAGAAGCCACTTTTCGGCAATGAACTTATAAACATGAAATGCATTCACAGCGAACGGGATGCACTTTGATGGCAATCAAAGGTAAGGGTGACGAGTGGGTTTACGTCTATGCAATAAAGTCAGATGGACTGTCAAGGGCCAGGACTGTAAGCATAGTGAGAGATAGGATATTCTGTGACTGTCAGGCTTTCGACAGAATGGGGACATGTGAGCATCTGGAAATAGCATGGCAACTGCATTCCAGACAGGAATCTAGAAACAAGTACCTTGGTCTGGAAACAATACCAAAGAAAGAATGATCCCTGCTCAGCAACCGGAGGGCATCATTTCTGCATATGCCGGTTTATTGCTGCCCTGATCATTGTCTTGGGGACTGCTCCGACTATAGAGTCCACCTGCTTACCGCCTTTGAATACGAGCAGTGTAGGAATGCTCATTATACCGTATTCTGAAGGGACAGCGCTGTTGTTGTCGACATCAAGCTTGCCGAAGACTACCTTTCCCTGAAGTTCCTTTGCCAGTTCCTCTACTGCCGGTGCAATCATCTTGCATGGCTGACACCAGTCAGCCCAGCAGTCGACAACTACTACCGGATGCCTGGTTATCGTTTCCTTGAAGGTTGCATCTGTAACAACTATCGGTTTGTCAATCAATTCATTTTCAGCCAATTACTTCACTCCTGTTTTCCGAATTTAAAGCGGTTCTGCCTGTTATTAACCTTTACGTTGCCGTCGCACCTACGAAAGTTTCAATCGCCCGCTCCTCTCCCACCTGAAGGTTAATCGTTTCCGTCCACGGTTGAGTTTACGCTGAATGGCGTAGGAGGCTATCAGCGGGAGGCCTATGCTTGCCTCGACGTACGCAGTAGCTGCCGTGGCCTTCTTCTGTATTTTTCCCCACGAGCGTGCTTCATCGAGTGTACTGCCACTGAGTCCTCCCCAGTGCGGAGAATCTGTTGTAAGCTGCAAAGCATAACTGTGACCCTTTATTTCGGTGTTGAAGGCGTAGCCTGCCATCACCTCGGCATCATTGATCCAGTTCTTTGGTGTTCCACCTCCAATATAGATGACACCTGTCTTCTTTGATCTGAGTATTATTTCTACAATCTCGAAGTTGTCTTTTATGGAGTCCAGAATGAAATGGTCTTCATGTCCTTTCTGCTTGACATGGAGGAGAGTCAGACCAATGCCGATTGAGCTGTCATTGAGTGCGGGACTGAAAACAGGAATGCCGCGCTTGTATGCAGTACGCAATATGGACTCGTCGTCAGTCAGTTTTGAAGAAAGTGTCTCCATTACTTCCCTCGAGGAGTAAGAGCCGGCTTCCATTCTTTCCACTACCCTGGAAATGTATCTGTCAGTCTCCTCAAACTTCAATTCATCCACATAAGTGTCGTAAATCCTGTCAATGGACAAATCGCGCAGCACGATGTCGTCTGCCTGGGGGCTGCCTGCATAATGCTTGTACCCTTTCGCCTGATACAAATCCTGATAGAGTACAGCACCGGTCGAAACAATAACATCGACAAGACCCAAGTCTATCAGATCGCGTATAACCTTGCGCAATCCTGCAGCTATAAGCGGACCTGAAAGCCCCAAAATCACTGTGGGCCTGTCACTGTCAGTGAGCATATTTTCATAAACCTGTGCAGCCAGACCTATATTTCTGGCCTGTATGGAAGCATCTTTGAAAGCTTCCACCAGGTCACTGACACTCTTTATTCTGCTCAAATCCATATTTGCCACAGGTTTTGACAGAAGTGCCCTTCTCGAAATTCTCTCTTTGACCATCTTATCTGTCACCGAATATTCCGGCATAAATAAATAGACTTACGTGAAAGCAAAGTTTCAGCTCATGGGCATTGCCATTTTTGCACCGCAGATCAGAAGAATTAATATAACCTGATGCAGAAACCCTTGGTAGAGCGCGTTGAAAAAACAATCTGCAGGGAAGAACCGGGGAGAAAGACGAAAGAGTCGCGACAAAGAGGTAAAGTCAATTAACAGGATGACAGAGGCAAAACTTCCCACCAGACACGGCAATTTCAGAATAATCACTTATGAGGATTCAAGAGATGGGAAAGTGCACCTCGCCCTGGTCAAGGGAAGTGTAGCTGAGCAGGAGAGGGTACTCGTCAGAATTCACTCGGAATGTCTTACAGGGGACGCGCTAGCCTCGATGCGGTGTGACTGTGGTGAGCAGTTACATACCTCCATGAGCATGATAGAACGGAAGAAAAAAGGAGTCGTCCTGTATCTGAGGCAGGAAGGAAGGGGAATAGGGCTTCTGAACAAGCTGATATCATACCATATGCAGGATCAGGGTTTAGATACCGTTGAAGCAAACCTGATGCTTGGGTTTGACGCAGACGAGAGAAGTTACGACATTGCGGCATTCATACTCAATGATCTTCAGGTTCGTTCCGTTGTCCTGCTCACAAACAATCCTGACAAGATCGAATGTATGAAAAAAATGGGAATCATAGTGGAGGGGAGAGAGGCACTAATTGTCGGTCTGAACAAAACCAATTTGAAATATATGACTACAAAGAAGAGAAAGTTGAATCACATGCTGGATATGGAAACAGGGCACTGACGCGAAAAAATGTATGCAGTCTTCAGATGAACTGCATAACTTCCCTGCCGTGGCCGTCGGGTGTGACACCCGTAAATATCTTCACTATTGTTCCTTTCTCGTCAATAATGAAAGTATTTCTCTGTACACCTATGCTCTTCTTACCATACATGTTTTTCTCCTTCAGGACCTCGTATTTCCCGCACACATCCGAATCTTCGTCCGAGAGCAGGAGGAAATTGAGGCCATATTTTGATTTGAATTTTTTGTGCGACTCTATACTATCACGGCTTACGCCAATTATGACAGCATTTCGGCCGTCGATATCAGGCATCGTGTCTCTGAAACTGCAAGCTTCGGTCGTGCAACCTGGAGTGTCGTCTTTCGGGTAGAAATAGAGGACGACCTTCTTTCCACGGAAACTGCTGAGTTTGTAATTCTTCCCGTCATCACCCATGATATTAAAATCGGGAGCTTGATCTCCTGTCTCTGGCATATCTAATGCATTGACTTCAGGCTAATTAAGTCTGCTTATTTTTCCTTTGACCTTATCAGGCTGGTTTCCAGTCCACATTCGGTGAAGTGACACCAATACAGTATCTTTTTAAGACCATGCGATCTTAAGATGTAGCTGAATTACCTTGACGCTCTTTAAGCCAAACGAAATAGAAGAAAACTGGCACAATCATAGAAGCCATCTGGAAGGGAGCATAAAAGGAAAGATCGCAGAGAGCAGCATTCAGCGCACCATGTATGCCACGAATGCCGGAATTTTTGAACTGGCTCCGGTCGCCGTCATAACACCGGAAAACGAGGAAGATGTAGCGACAATAGCAGCATTCTGCAGCAGTTATGGTATACCGCTTACTCCACGCGGCGCAGGAACCAGTGTCTCCGATGCTGCGCTTGGAAAGGGGATTGTGCTTGATTTGAGCAGAAATATGAACTCCATAATTTCGCTGAATACATCAAAAGGCGAAGTTGTAGTCCAGCCCGGAATAACGATTGAAACCCTTAATGCGAAGCTCTCCAGATACGGAAAGACTTTGCCGATATATCCATTCAAGGGGCTCACCTGCACAGTGGGGGGCTGCATAGCGATTAATGCCGGGGGCCTGCTCTCCGGAAGATTCGGCAGGGCTGGCGATCTTGTTCTCTCCCTAAGAGTCGTAATGGCAGACGGAACGGTATTCGATTCCTCAACAGGAAAGCCGGGCTTACCTGAACAGCTGAAAGATGCAGCGGAAAGTGAGAATGGAGTTGTGCAATTCAATGAACTGTTTGCGGGCTCTGAAGGAAAACTCGGGATAATTACATTAGTCAGGCTGCGAATAGTTGACACGCCACCAGAGACAAGAGCCAGGGTATACCATTTCAAACGGTTTGAGGAAGCATTTTCAGCATCTTCTGGCGGCGTGTTCGACTTTGCAATGTCTGTAGTGTTTGCTGACGCGTTGCTGCAGAGTGCACTTTCATACAGGCTGAAGGACTTTTCATTTCCGAGAGATGCTGATGCTTCACTTATAGTGACAGGCACAGATAGTCAGGAATGGCCCGCACAGGAAAAGGCCGGTGCGAGGTCTGTAACTGATGTTGACACGGGTCTGGAGAATCTCTTCTCTGCAATAGTTGACAGCATACACACACTGTCAAGACCCGTCCCGAATGGCAAGTACACGGTATGTGTTGAAGGTTTTCGTGTAGGCAAAGGTGGCCTTCGATCGTTCGCCCGAATGTGGGAACAAGCAGCCGCCGTGTCTCGAACAAGATTCATTATGTTTGGTGAGGCACTCAGCGGGACCGTCTATTTCAGACCGTTTCTGAACTTGAGAAGAGTGGAAGACAGGGAAAAACACAGAAGACTGCTTTCTGAAGCTATTGCAGAAGGCGCCGGGACCTCCGGAAAACTTTTCACTGAAAACGGATTCGGACTGCTGATTAATTCAGCATCTGCCGACACCGACACACTTACGGAGGCATCACAAACCACTGCGAGGAAGCTTATTGATCCCCTGCACATACTCAACCCTTCTCCTGCGATGCATGAAGAGGCAGAATCACTTTACAGGGCAGTTACTTCAAATTCGCCAATTGTTGAGAAACCGATGCTAAACTGGAACACACCAGACCTTGTGTCGGTAGCCGGCAGGGGTGTGCTTGAGTTTTATGAGGAGGTAGAGGCGTGCCATGGCTGTGGTGAATGCAGGACACTTTCATTCATGGAGACGCAGTGCCCGGTATACAAGGCGGTGGGAGGCGAAATCGCCTCTCCAAGAGGACGAAATAACATACTCAGGCTGATCAGCAGAATGAGCGAGATGCCTGCAGTCACAACTTATTCTGACGAGTACAGGCGAACCATTTACGACTACTGCGTCCAGTGCAAAATGTGCGTTCTGGAATGCCCGAGCAACGTGAATACGCCGAAACTGATGATGGAGGCAAGGGCACAGTACGTTAGAAAAACTGGTGTGAAGACAATAGGAAGAGCATCAAAATTCTTCTCAGATTATGAATTTTACACTGTCATTGCATCCAGTGTTGCAAGTCTCATGAACAGACTGATTAGATCTGGAAAAGCAAGATCGGTGCTGGAACATTCGGTTGGCATCGACAGGAGAAGAAAGATACCGGAATTCGATCTTCAGACTTTCACGGAATGGTTTGAAAAACATGATTCAATGGCAGGGAGAAAGAGCGATCTGGTGTATTTTTCAGACGTCTATGCCAACTATTTTGATTCAAGAGTCGGCATAGCCACTGTAATGCTGTTAGAGGGACTTGGATACAGTGTGCTTCCTCGCAGTGGTTTGTGATGCCTCCGTAAGTGTGTCGGTGTCGGCAGATGCTGAATTAATCAGCA
>DAHXLZ010000299.1 GCA_027365715.1 Methanomassiliicoccales archaeon
AACGAAGGAAGTACTTTTGCTTGCGAAAAGATCTGCAGTGACTAAGACACAGATCGTTTACGGATGCAATCTGAACTTTGCGTACGCGCAGAAGCTCATAGACAAACTTTCAATGGAAAGGCTGATTTCCTTTGCAGAAGAGGCGGGGAGAAAAACTTATACTACAACCAGCAAGGGCGTAGATTTCCTTTATGAAGTTGACAAGATGTTCGCAATCAGACAGAGCAGGCAATAGCCTGCATTACACTGGCAGGGTTGAGACAATGCTGTCAGCGCACGGGAGCCCTGCTGAGACGGCGCGATTTGAGTACGATCTGCCAGAACCTTCAGGAACAAGGCTGAATCCTGTATATTTGTGCAAAACAACCGGGAGAGTGACATTCGGGTGGTGATTTGATAAACAGAACGCACAGGAAGCGGTATGCGGCCATCCTGGTTTTGGCCCTGGCATGTTCTCTGGCGCTCGGATATTTTTCTGATGGCATGGCATCTGCGGCGAAAACCACGGCGGTAACCGGAAGCAGCTTCAATACAGACACTTCATCAGGCCTGGTCGTCAACGCAACTCTTTCCAACAATTCTCTTTACGGCGGCAGCTCAATGTACAATCCGCACACCATATTCAGAAACATAACGAAGGAATTGAATTTTTATCTGTATTATGAGTATAACTCAACAGGGAATGCAAAAGTAAATACGGAATTTGAAATCATACAGACGCTGTATTCTTCAACGGTCCCGTCCTATACCAAGGTGCTGAATTCGAGCTTTATTTCCTTCACATTCAATGGAACCCGGGCATCCAGATGGATCCAGATACCGGTGAATATCACTGAATCTCTCCTCTTTGCCGAGCAAGTGAACAAGCAGCTGAATATTGTACCTGCTGCTCCGAGTCTGATTATCAACATGACAGGGCTGTCCGAGATAGCCAATAAAGTCACAACTATGAATGCCAGCCTGAATCTTTCTTTCAGCTATCAGAATTATCAAACTGTATACTTCAATCAGCTTACAGATTACGACTATATCACAAATGGAGGCAGCCACTACTGGCATTCGTCCGCCCTGATTAATAACGATTCTGTCGTGCCGCTCCCGAACTACAAAATTTTATTCGAATCGGTCTCACTGGTTTCCTACGTCGCATTCATCCTGTGTGCTGCCGTCATGATTTCAATTTTCATTCCCGAACGAAAGGAGAAACTTACGAAGTTTATCGACGATAACAAGGAGGATATTGTGAAAATCAACTCACCTCCTGCCATAACCGGAAACGATTTTTCGGTGAGATCTCTTGAGGAACTCCTGAGGATTACTCTGGTATCCGGCCGGCCGCTTCTGATGTTTGAGGGGGATGATTACACCATCCTGTATTTGAAAACAGATGAGTCTGGCTATTACATGAAATTCCGGGCCATTCACAGCGGTGAAAAGACCTGAGTCATCTTCCGATGTGTGGAAACTGGCACCCCCTCAGGCAATACAGGCACAATACAGAGAGAGAAGTTATCCGTTTCTTTCTTCTCAGAACTAATCAGGCATGCGCAGACTGACCCGCACTCTTAAGAATCTCTCTGGCATAATTCAGGTTTGAACTGGCGCTGATATAAGTGGACATCAGGGGATACCAGAATATTGTGTTTACAAGCAGAATCGCGAAGAGCACATCCAGATTGAGATGATACATCCAGCTGCCGTAGGTCAGTACACCGTTGAATGCCGCAAAGGTGAGGCACTGGAATTCCCCCATTTTCAGATCGGCCGGAAGATCCTTCAGAACATACGGGAGCCGAAAACGCCCATATAGCTTTTCCACTTCGCCGGAGATGGGACCATATTTTTCCACAAACTGCGAAACGGTAACTGTGCCTGAACTCTGTGCATTTTCCACAAGATATTTTACAAACGATGAGGCCTCGCCGCCATTGTAAAACTCAAGAAGGTCCTTGAATTTCAAAAGCAGAATTACATTAATATCAATCCTGTCCACGGCGTTTGCCATCCTGTAAAAGGAAAACAGCAGCACTGAGTCCGCTATCAGGTAGGTTAAACTCAGGACAATCGGGAAAATTACAGGGATCATTTTATTTTCACTATCATCGGGATTAGCATCATTGGCAGTATTACGTAGAGGTAGATGAAGAAATAGCCTAGATACGGTATTGCCTGAATCACAATTCCGTGAACATTGCCGGCAGGAACTGGTGCCGGATCCTTCACCGGGTTTGCAAATCCTTTGGTTATAAAGAAAATTGTGCCGTTCAGGTGGTTGATTCCAATCACTTGGTGAGCCACAGTTAGAGTCTTGTCCCATGGTGCTGTGAAGACAATTATGTTTCCAATATGTATGCTCTGAACATTGACGCCTTTGACTATCAGAAGAGAGTCGGGTTTAATTATGGGATACATACTGCCAGTGGGGTCGACATAAATCGGATGGGCTGTACCCATAATGACAGGAAACAACACAAGAATGAAGATTGCAAAAACGGCTACACCTATCACCACACCCTTTTCCAACCGGGAGTCGTTCTTGTGCTTGGTCTTCCCAGTCGTCCTGTCTCCTGTGAATATCTTTCTCGAATAGAAATTATCATTCGTCACCAGCTCAAGAACCAGGAACATGACGCCGAGGACGATAAAATTCCAGAATGTGAGTATGAAAGCATCAACCTTGGTTACTATAACAAAGAAACCTGATGCGGAGCAGAGAGCATAGAACACCATGCCGGTGAGATTGTTCATTCTTGTTCGTATATAAAGGACAGAGAGGAGCACGAAGAGCACAACATCATCAAACAGCTGAAACAGTATTGTGATGACGATTTGCGGGTTGCCTGAAAATGCCAGCAAGACAGTTTCGACTGTCAGATTGATGAACAGGAAGAATGCAATGTATGGTAACAGTGATGATAATTTACCTGTCTTTACAAGCGACTTCATATTCAGGTTGAAAATCATGGCCTGAATAATAATTGCAAAGAGGAAAATCTGGACCAGCCTGTAGGCGAGAAGAGAGTCGAGTGAAAAGGTGAACTGCGCGTGAAGGATCAGGAACGGTTCGAACAGGATAATCAGGAACATTGCTCCGAGGAATAAGCTTCTGTACACGTCCCGGTTGAATCGAATATAGAGAAAACTGCTGCCCATTGTGAAAAAGAGGAAAAGCACGACGCCGATGAGAATGAAAA
>DAHXLZ010000305.1 GCA_027365715.1 Methanomassiliicoccales archaeon
GCTGCGATTCAGATAGCGTCCTCCATGGGTGCCCTTCCAATAGCAGTTGATATAGACGACAACAAATTGAGGATGGCTGAAGACATGGGGGCTGTTGCTACTTTAAATTCCAGTGGCAGGGATGCCTACGAAATCGCGGAGCGGATAAATGAACTTACAGAAGGCGGTGCTGACTGCACACTTGATGCGCTCGGCATAGAAGCTACATGCGTTCCTGCTGTCATGTCCCTGAAGCAGAGAGGGAGACATCTCCAAATAGGTCTGACTACAGGAGACCAGGCTGGCATGACCACGCTGCCGACTGATGTAATAGTTACCAAAGAGCTCCAGTTCACGGGTTCATTCGGCATGCCTCCACATCGCTACAGGGAACTGCTGGGTCTGATAACCAGCGGAAAGCTGCATCCGGAAAAACTGGTTACGCGAAAAGTCGCTTTAGAAGAGGCCGGTTCAGTTCTCGAATCAATGACCGGTTACAATACAATTGGAACTGTCGTGATAGACAGATTCTGACTTTACAGGGTAATTAAGGTGGATAAATACAACATACTTTTGGGCGGGAAGTGGGAAAAGCCGGAAAGCGGGGAATACGGCAGAGCAATGGATCCATCCAACGGCAGCGTTGTCGCGGAATTCGCACTTGCCGGCAAAGAAGACACGGGTCGTGCAGTGGAAACTGGCAGGAAAGCATTCGAACATGGGGAATGGAGCAGATTCTCATACCGGAAAAGAGCGGGCGTGCTGGCCAGAGCTGCCGGGATAATGGAGGACATGAATGAAGAGTTGAGTGAACTGGAATCAAGAAACGGTGGAAAACCTATACGCCAGGCTTCATTTTTCGATATTCCGCTGGCTATCTCATGCATTCAGTACTACGCTTCCCTGGGCGAATCTGCCGATCAAGAAGGAAGTCCATTCGGCAGAAGAAGGGTCGAACAGCCTGATTACCCGGGAACTTACGGAATAATTGATCACGAGCCGTATGGCGTTGTTGGCGCAATAGTGCCGTGGAATGTGCCTCTTCTCATGGCAGCATGGAAAACTGCTCCTGCACTTCTTGCGGGAAACTCAGTTCTGCTAAAACCTTCCCATGCGACTCCGCTGACTGCTCTTAAGCTTGGTGAAATATTTTATCGTGCGGGGCTCCCGGAGGGAACACTGTCAGTATTGCCGGGAGCAGGGAATGTGGTAGGATCGGAACTTGCTTCGAACAGGGATGTGGACGTTTTGAGTTTCACAGGATCGACAGAGACGGGCAAAGAGGTAATGCGGCTCTGTTCCAGCAATGTGAAAAAGGTCATGCTGGAACTTGGGGGCAAATCTCCAAACATCGTCTTTGAGGATGCCAGTCTTGATCAGGCAGTTAAGGCAGCAATGTTTGCTGTGTTTCTTCATTCCGGACAGTTGTGTGAATCCGGAACCAGACTGCTGCTGTCGGAAAAAGTGTATGACGAATTTCTCAGGAGGATGGAAAAGAGGGCTTCATCCATGAGGATGGGACCTACAGACGACATGGGCACGGACATCGGCCCGCTGATATCCGGGAAACAGCTTGAAAAAGTAAAATCGTACGTCGATCAGGGCATTTCAGAGGGCGCCAGATTCATTCCCGCCGGAAAAGATAATATTACGGGATGGAACCCGACTTCAGGGTACTACATTAAACCGACCATATTTGCAGATGTTACCGGGGACATGAAGATATCAAGAGAGGAGATATTCGGTCCTGTTCTCGCCGTGATGAAATTCAATGACGAGGAAGAGGCAGTTTCAATGGCCAATGACACTATTTACGGACTTGCGTCGGCCATCTGGACTGCAGACACCGGCAGGGCATTCAGGGTAGGGAGACAGATAAGGGCAGGAACTGTTTGGGTGAATGACTATCACCTGCTCACAACCTATGCTCCACGTGGAGGTTACAAGCAGAGCGGTTTCGGCCGGGAACTCGGCGAGGAAGGGTTTGCTGAATATCTCCAGACAAAGCACTATTTTGTAAATGAGGATGGACAGATGGAAGATGGTGCATATGATGTTGTCAACGCGACCGGCAATGATCAGGAGCCATAAATTCCAATCACTCTGTCCGGTTTTTTATCGCGCCGCTGATTTCAGAATCAACACATCGGCCGTTCTATCAGAACAGAATATTTAATTCTCCTTTTATGATTGGTTTTCAGAGAAAGTTGAAACATTATATTCTGAAAGGGAAAAGGATCACACTGAGCAACAATCTGGATATGAAGTATGCTTCCCGGGTTGCAGAATTGGCCAATGACCGGGAAATATCGGTCAATATCGGTGCACACTCCTTTCCTCACCCTTACAGAGAAGAGGACTGCATAGCATTCTTCGACCTCAACAGGGAATCAGACAACAAACCT
>DAHXLZ010000311.1 GCA_027365715.1 Methanomassiliicoccales archaeon
TGCCGGGGGAAGACACCACACTGACATTAACGTCAAACTGATGCTCCATGAACTGTTTGAACGAATCCCGCATGTAGGATTCATCATCCACATACAGCACTTCCAGCCTGTTTCTCCCTGCTACCTCGGAATTCACCATGGAAACCAGCTCCTTATATTCTCCTGCAAGCAGATCGGTGCGGCCATGATTTTATGCGCAACCGGTCAGCTAAATTTTCTTCTTCGTATATCTCCTTTGGTAAGCTTATCACTAATGATAATAGACTGTGAGGCTGATGACCGGCATCGGGTATGAACCTGTGTTCTATGTTGCAGCTTGCACTGTCCCGTAATGTTGTGGCACAAGGGTATGGATGATCAGGAGACAGAGTGAAGGATATGCATGTACTGCACACATGGTGTTCAGGGTGCAAGACGAATTGAATATTCGCGTCCAGTCACAATGACGGCGGTCTTAACCTGATCTTGGCGCGCCCTCCTAAATATCCGGGTTACGCCGGGTACTGCTTTCCAGGCAGTCCCGTCCCTTTCTCCTGACGGAACTGATGAAAACGCCTGCGGATATGAGTGCGAATCCGGCATACGTATACGACGAACTCGTCTCGTGCAGTATCAGGAAACTCAGCAGTACCGAAATGGCAGGGACAGCAAAGAAGAAACCCGATATCTGTGAAACTTCGTATTTTCGGGTAAGGTGGAAGTAGAAGAGGTAAGAGACGGCTGTTCCAAAGATCCCCATGTAAAGAATTGTGCCAATGAACTCAAAGTTAAGTCCCGATATATTGAATCTTTCACCAAACAGGGCCCATAATAAAACGAAGGGCAGCGCATACACGAACTGCATTGCGTTGACCGCACGCACATTCCTGCCTCTGAGGTATTTCTTGTAAATCACGGCCGACGCAGACCATGTGATTGCGGCAAGTGAAAGATAGACGATTCCTATATTCAGGCTTATTCTCAGCTGTTCGACAAAAATTACGATCATGCCAGCGAAGCCAACCGCCGTGCCAATTGCCCTGAAAGCTGTCAGTTTCTCGCTCAGAACCAGGTATGACAGAACGATGTTGATGATCGGGAATGTGTAGATTATGATGGATGATATGGAAGCAGATTCAGTTCTCTCGCCCAGGAACCAGAAACCCATAAACAGTGCCGAATTCAGCAGCCCTGTGATCATTATCGCGAAGTTATCTCTGAAACCCCTGGGAGCATTTTTGATGCCGCCCGCGATTACAAGTGAAATGACTGCACCCAGGCCGACTCTAAACAGCAGCACGTACAGCGGGCCCTCGTAGAGCAGCGCGATCTTCACAAGCGGATAATTCAGTGCCCACATCGACGCCATGGCCAGAAATGCTGCCGCGTCCTTGACAGATGCCACATCTTCTGCAATTCTGACCGGTTATATTACCATGCTGAAGCAGCACATTGGCAAGCGGTCGGGTTGATGAATCACACTCACCGGAAATCCCCTCTTTGAGCAACCTCACAATCCTTCTGCAGTGTCTTACGCCAGGTGAAATATTGTAGGCGGTTTTGAGGTGGTCTGACAGATTCCTGCAATTCTATTCTTCATTATTGTGGCGGAATTTAACATGCTTATGTCTGATGTCTACAATCAGCCTGATGAAGCACTCCTCAGAAACGGAACGCGGTCTTCCTGGTTTCCCGCCTTCCTCAACGTGCTCTTCACCCTCGCCTTCACACCTTTCTCCTTTGTCACGTCGGATATGTGTTTGTGGTAGCCGTATCCGGGCAGCCTTGCCTTGAAGTGGTGGCCGCACCTGCTGCAGACATGCTAATGTATTTTCAGCACGTTACCGTTCTCGAGTTTCCCTGTGGCAGGTGCCGCTCCATGACACATCTTCGGAACAGCATTCAGGGCACACCGGACTGGTATGGCGGGCGATGTTGCCCGGATAGAGTTCAATGTCGATGAACTTCATCTCCTTTCTTCTCTTCCTGATGACACTGTTCCCTATCTTCTCCCGTGAAATCATCAAGTGTGGAATAATAACGTTTGAACCGTACACCAAACCGTTTCTCAGGCATGAATAGTATGTATGAAAAATATCAATAATAAATGAAATTGCAATAAACAAGAATCATGAACATCTCAGGATATCAATGAAAACTTGACAAGGTCGTTTGACCTCACCCGCGAGTTGTATCACGTATTGTTTTGTGAAAGCGTTTCGCCGAAAGAACAGCCATCGAATCAGCGCACTTTGTCCCCATCCTTGAGTAGGGTGAGTGCAGATTCCCCCTCTTACAGCCGTGTTCTGTCGCAGCAGTCAGCTTGAGGGATTTTGATCGCTGGCAATTCCAAAATGGTTCTCAACCGGGTGCATATGATATCGAATTACACGTCGCCCCACATTCTCGCACGCTCAGAAGTGCTTGGACATTATGATTTCATGAGCACCTTCAAGTGTCATGTCCCTGAGCATTCCTTCCTTCCTGTATCCATGTCTTCTGTAAAATGAAATTGCCTCAGTGTTGATATGTGTTACCATAAGCCACAGCTTCCTGGCGCCAATTGTTCTGCATGTGGTTTCAAGCTGTTCGAGCAGACCTGAACCGATACCTCTCAGCTCAACTCTCTTGGAAACACCTATCGTGGACAGATAGGCTACGCCGTAATCGCTGATGCCTGCATGACAGTACCCGATTATGTTCCCAGAATCTACTGCAACCAGACTAATCCCCTGCTTCGCTTCCAGTGCAATGCCGGCAGCAGAAAATTTTTTCTTTAACCAGTCAGAGCCTTTGAGTTCGAAATACCAGCTGAATGAATCAATCAGCATCCGGGCGCATTGTTTCTCATCGCCCTTTCT
>DAHXLZ010000321.1 GCA_027365715.1 Methanomassiliicoccales archaeon
GCCGCAATAAACATATCAAAGAAAGGGCGCACACGGCTTGTGCGTTCAAAAGGCCCTTCAGCTGAAGCGATGAAGGGGAACCCGGAGGAAGAAAGGATGATTCCGGCAATCCCTGGAGCAGATGGGGGGGAAGTCAACGAAAAGTTGACAGAGCCATAAATATACAATTATGCTGCGCAGTTGCTCAATAGTCAAACAGTGACTTCTGTCTTGGTTCGGCAATATCTGACAGCCTGGCACCAGTGCTCAATTTTGAATTAAGGCTCATAAGCGCCGCATTCATGGAATTCTCCTTTCTGCGCGAGGAGTAGAGGAAACCCTCATCCTTTGTGCCTGTGGTGACGAGCACGAATACCTTCCCGGAGCTGAGTCTTCCCGTTCTGCCCCTCCGCTGTATCGACCTTATTTCAGAAGGAACGGTTTCGTAAAAAACAACCATGTCTGTCGATGCAATGTCCAGTCCTTCCTCTCCCACGGAGGTTGATATCAGCACGTTGGCATCACCACCGCTGAATCTGGATATTACATCAATCTGTTCCTTCTGCTTAAGTCCGCGTTCATCACGGCGTGCGCTCTGTCCTATGAGCTTGATCGGCCTGACGCCGTCGAGTGCCGAAAGCGTTCTGTAAACTATTTCCGCAGTGTCCCGGGATTGTGTGAATACCATGATCCTGCTGGAAGAGTTGCGACCAAGCTGTTCGGTGATTATCTGTATCAGTTTTGAGATCTTGGGATGTTCGGTTGCAACTGCTGCAAGCATTTCCACAACATGCTGAAAACGTTCGTCCGCAACGATAAATCGTGACGCTTTCGATGATTTTTCCTCGGCTTCCTCGTGAAGCTTCTGCAGGTACCTGCGCAGGGCATACACGGTTTGTGTTTCCGCCATGTCCACACCGTGAGACAGCTTCACTGCCTCTGATTGAATGCGCATCGAATCGAAAAGGACCCTGTGTTTAATGCCTGCAGATAACCTCGACGAGAGTTCTCTTCCAGCCATAAGAAGGTCTTTCGTTGAGCCCTGTGAATCGGCAGGCAGAAGCTGGAGCTGCCTGAGTTTCTCGATCCTCTCACTGAGCATGGATCTCAGTTCCTGCGAAATCTTTCTCAGTTCAGGCGACAGCTCCACAGATACCCACTTGACTGCTGTTTCCTGGACGTACGGTTCGACATCGGGGTCAGCTTCGCTCCTGACTTCGATGTGTTCCAGGTGCAGCGTTCTGCATATTTCCTCCACAGACGTTATGTCGCTTCCTGGGGAAGCAGTCATTCCCAGAACGAGGCCGTTCTCCTTCAGCCGGGAATAGAGTGCAGAAATATGCACATAGGAGTAGTCACCCGTTGCCCTGTGGCATTCATCGAACACAAGCATATCGAATGCGGAGAGATCACACAGCCCTGAGGCGGCATCATTCTCAACGACCTGAGGGGTTGACACAATAATGCGTGAATCCTTCCAGAGAACAGGGCGGTGCTCAGGTGCGAGTTCGCCGGTCATAAGCGCTATGTA
>DAHXLZ010000324.1 GCA_027365715.1 Methanomassiliicoccales archaeon
TGTCTGCGGCGGGGGTAAGATTGCCCGCTACTACATAACCATCGGCAGATCGCTCGGCGCAGACGAATCCTCGCTCGATGAGCTGGGCATAGAGGTTACCAGGCTGAACGCCAGGCTCCTGATCACAGCACTGGGCGACAAGGCCTACTATAAGCCTGCCGAGAGTATTGACGAGGCGCGGCTCGCATCAAACAGCTATCCTATAGTTGTAATGGGGGGCACGCACCCCGGACAGACAACCGACGCAGTTGCTGCGCTTGCGGCTGAAAAGATCAAGGCTGCAAGACTGATAAATGCAACTTCGGTAGATGGTGTTTACACTGAGGATCCGAAGACGAATCCTGGCGCCAGGAGGATCGACAGGATGACATTCAAGGAACTTCTCGAGAAAGTTGTCTACTCAAAAATGGAAGCAGGCTCAAGTTTCATTTTTGACCCGCTGGGCGCCAAACTAATCGGCAGAAGCAGGATTCAGACAGCAGTGGTGTTCGGCAGGGATCTCGAGCAACTGTCAAATGCAATCAGAGGGCAGCCGTTCAAAGGAACACTGATAACCGCTGCCTGATTGAATTCACAGCCCTGCTCTGACTGTTTTGGCGATGCCGCCTGAAATTCAACCGCTCCTTGCCGGAACATCTGCGCCGTCTGTTACGGAAAGTCCTCTTTCCTCAAGAAGGCCGCAGACCCTGTCCGCTTCCACCTCAAATCCCCTTGATCTGTGAACTATTGCAAGCTTCGCACCGCAGCTCTTTTTCACAATCTCGTCTGCAACGCCAGTGTCAACTGAATTCAGATTGTGGTTTGGTATGAAATGAGAAAAAACCAACTCCTTCTTCACTGCGAGATCGGTGAAGCGGGGACAGTAATGTCCACCGCCCACACCTACTGCGACGTCACCAGCGGCATCCCTGCCTTCAAGGAGTGAGGTTGCCAGACGCATGGCGGCATCCTCGTCCTTCCATGCCTTTTCATCGCTGCCAATCTCGGCGAACATCGCCGGCACATCGACAAACGGACCATGGTGTGTAGCCTCAAACGATGCGGTATATTTAGAATCTCTGAATGCCTCCTTCATAGCGATCAGCCTGCCGGTCATGCAGGCGGCAGGCGATTGCACCAGCAATTTGTTTCTTCCGCCGAGTTTTGCTTCCCCAAAATTTCCCACTGGATGCAGTGTGGCAGCCGGCGAACCGCTCTCCGACCTGTGGGTGGAGAGAAATACAAGCATATCCGGCTTCAGGCCGAACAGTCTCTCAATCTCCCTGTCGATTCCTTCTGCATGGATGTGAATGCCGGATATTGCAACCGCACTGCTTCCCCGGCCGGAATAGAGGGAATAACCTTCCCGTTCATCCTTCAAAGTGAAGTTTCCCTTCCCGAGCAGCCTTCCACCGATGTTCCTGCTCGCAACATCGTTTTCTGAAATGATGTATGTGATGCCATCCATGGGACATCCGCCTACTTCACGCCCACTCTTACATTCCTGTAGAGCAGCACTGATAGTATGAAAACGAACAATGTCTCTGCAATGAGAATGATTTCATTGCTGATGAATGTGATGCCGAAACTCGACACATATCCCGACCTGATGGTATCTGTTATGTAAGTCAGCGGATTCAAAATCATAATGTATCGCAGCACTGCCGGAGTACCATTCGATATCGGGTAGAAAACCGTGCTCGCGAAACTTGCCAGGAAGAGTATGAGCACCTGTATGCTGTTGTACATCTGGTTGGACTTGGATTTTGCCGCCAGCGCAAGCATGAATGATCCCCAGAAAAGGCTTCCAAAAATCAGGCTGAATATTATTGCCGCTGTGCCCAGAATTGTAATCGAGACGATAGCCTTCAGAGCCAGTGATATGGTTATCATGACAATCGCACCGAATATTGAGAGTGCCATTGTGGTGAATATTATTCCAAGCAGATATTCCGCCCTCGTGTAAGGGGCGGAAAGTATCTGTTCGAACATACCGTAGCGTCTGTCCGACCAGAGCATGCTTCCAGCGACTGCTCCGGCAGTAAGTGTCTGGAATGCTATTATTCCCGGAGAGAGGAAACTTATGTAGTGGACAGAATGCCCTCCGACCGAAAGATTGCCTATGAGTGAACCGTACATGTATCCCATGAAAATAAGGTAGATGGTCGGCATCAGCAGGAGAAAGACAAGTGTTCCCGGATCAGTGTTCACCAGTATGTTTCTTCTTGCAAGCCTGTATGCGCTCATCAGGTCCATCATGCCACCTCCCCGTTTTCCATGACCGTATGCAGAAACACCTCTTCGAGAGTGACTGGATGCACGTTCAGCCAGTTCAGATGAAGATGATTCCCGAGTGTCAGATCTATGACCTTTTTCAGTGTTTCCTCCGGCTGCTCGCCAACGATCCTGAACGGCTCTCCCGCACTGGCCGGTTTTTCAATTCTGACACCATCCAGACGATCGAGGATGGGTTTTATGACTGCCGGCTCCTCAGTGAACGCTGCCTCCACCGTCTTGAAACCAGAATATTTTCTCTTGAGTCTTGAAACGGTGTCGTCAGCAAGAATCTTACCCCTGTCTACAATGGCGACCCGGTCGCAGATGTAGTCAGCCTCCTCGAGATTGTGTGTGGTGAAAAAGACTGTGAGGCCTTCTGCAGCTCTCTTCCTGACCATATCCAGAATCTTTCTTCTTGTCACTGTATCCAGGCCAACAGTCGGTTCGTCCAGGAAGAGAAGTTCCATGTCATGCATGAACTCCCTCGCTACCTGTACCCTTCTCCTCTGGCCGCCTGAAAGGTCCCAGAGACGCTTCCTGCGCTCCTCGGTAAGCTCGAAGAAATCCAGAAGCTCCTCTGTCCTCTCCCTCCTGAGCTGCCTGTTTATTCCCCAGAGCGAACCATAAATGTCCATCGCCTTTTCGACAGTGGTGAAGTCAAACGAATCATCCTGCAGGACAACGCCGATCCTCCTCCTCAGTGCCTTTCCCCCTTTCCGGACATCGATACCCAGCACCTCCGCTTTTCCTGAGGTTGGCTGGATGAGTGTTGTGAGCACCTTGATCGTCGTTGTCTTGCCTGCGCCGTTCCTGCCCAGGAAACCGAATATCTCTCCCTTACCTACCCGGAAGCTTGCACCATCCAGCGCGAATTGCTTCCCGCTGTAACTGTACCTGAGTTCCTCGGCATTTATGGCGTATTCTGCAGTCAGATTATTCACCTGTTTTTCAATCGAGCTTGATGCTCCGGCCTATGACAGAGCCATCTTCTGCATCGAATCCTTCCCTGTATTTGAGGACGCCGACTTTGCAGCCTTTCAGGAGTCTGGCATAACCTGCCGTGAGCTCTCCGACCTCACATGCGCCCAATGTGACTTCCTTCTCCGCCATCATTGTCTTTATCCTCAGCTCTCTGGCCGGGCTTGTTTTGAGCCTCAGCCATGAACTCCGCTGCCGTCCATTGTTTATCTCCGCCCTTTCACAAACGATGGTGTGTATGCTTCCAGCGCCATCGATATTAACCGACCGGGCTTTGACAGATTCCTCTGTGATATGCCCGGCTGAATTGAGCTCCCCGCACACCAGATCTTTCCCGAAACTCACCGAACTGGAAGTACGCATGTCCTCCAGCACCAGGGT
>DAHXLZ010000037.1 GCA_027365715.1 Methanomassiliicoccales archaeon
CAGGCGATGAGATTGCTGCCGCATGCGCTTAAGGAAGCGGTGCTGCGTTAATTCATTTGCAGGACAAACCTGACTGACCTGCACTTCAAGTAATGAATGTTCCTTCTACGACCTATTTCCGTAATGAAGGCCTGTAATTCGGCACACAGGGCTGTATTGCGGTATGACACAGCAGGAGTGATGTGGAAGACAACGCGGAACGTATTTCATTGAACGATAGCCACACTGCCAAGTGAGGCAATCAAGCCGATCCGTGTTTGCGGCAACCTGTATGATGTGTAACTGTTATGCAACCCGCAGAGTCGCCTTAATTCTGTCGGGTTTAAGGAGAAGGTCAAGGCCGTCGACGACGCTGCACACTGTGATGTCTGCATTGTTGATTGCAGAAATTGCAGCTCCTTCCCGACCAATGACTGCAATTCCCAGCCCTGATGCTTCAAGCATCTTCATGTCGTTGTTGCCGTTTCCCAAACTGACGGTGTTCGGCGCACCAAGTTTTTCAACGAACGCCCTTTTCTGTTCTGCCTGATCGTCTCCATTCACGATCTGCAGATTGCATTCAACTCCATTGAGTTCTTCCCTGACCTGACCGTACGTATCTGCAGTAATGACGTGCACATCAAGCAGTGCAGACAGTTTGCGCAGCCTGCCGCCCACACCAGGAATCAGCTTTCCATCGACAGCAAGAGTTCCGTTGAAATCAGAAGCTAGGAATTTCAGCCTAAATTCCGGGACTCCGGGAACTTGAATAATCAGCAAGTCGTGTAACTCCATGTATCTGATGCGTGGCGTTGGACAGGTGAGACTGTTTGTGACTCCATCTTTTTTCCCCTCCGGCCAACATCCCTCTGAAGATATAAATCCTTCATCATGCCGGATAGTTCCGGCTGAATTTTACGGGTTTGGACTGAAATTCGCCGATTGTAATAGACGCTTCGGCGCAACGTGTTTTCACATGGAAAACAATCCGCTGCGTTTGTAGAATGACCGCATTATTGTTTTGGTCTGCCCCCTTAAAGCCATGGACAAGATTGGCAAATAAGGAAGAACGAAAAGTACTCAATGAATGGAATGAAATAGAGGGTAGTCCGGAGGGAGAGCAGTGACAGTGAGAACCAGAATGAAATGGCAGCCTGATGAGAACATGGCATTCACGTGCCGTAGATGTCAATTTCCGGCAGGTCGGGGAAAGGAAGCCCGTATTTTCCCAGTTTCCTCCTAACCTCAAGTATTGTGGACTTCCATGCAACCCTCTTTTCCTCCAGAGAGAGGACACCAAGACCCGCTTCTGCGGCGGTCTCCTCCATTTTTCTGTGAATATCCATAAAGTCCGGCGGAAGCTGCCAGAACTCCTTGGGCGGTTCAAACAGAACCATAGACAGATAGACAAAGCCGTGTCTCAGCCTCTTTGGTATGAGCGCCTTCTCCTCCTCAGTAAGGCTGGGTATCGCATCTTCCAGCACAAACCATGTGTATGCGAGGTGTCTTGACTCATCCATGGCCAGATGAGCGAACGCATCACGGAACGCGGGATGATCCGTCTTTCTTGACATTTCATTAAATAGTTTTGACGCGCATGCTTCACCCATGAGGAATGAGGTGAATATCAGCGGAAACCGGTACTTGTCGTAAGACCTGTTATAGCCTTCCCAGTAACGCCCGCCGTTGTAGTAAATCCACCTGATGTTTCTGAGTGCTTTCGTCTCGAGTGTGTTTTTCGGCTTCCATCCCTTGAGGAAGTTCGGGCATAATCTGTTGCATCCCCTCATGCATGTCTCATCGTGTCTGCACTCGTCCATCACTATTGTTGCAGTGACCTTCTGTGTTGCGTTGTCGTAATGGTTTGTTGTCACATGAACAAGTGCCTTTGCAAACGAGGCTGCAGCGTTGTTTTCGAAATTTGCAAGTTCGGCCCACCAATAAGCCATGGCTGTCTTTTGCAGAGGGTTGTAATCACCAGGGTTAACGGAATCCCAGGCTATGTCTGCAGGATCCCAGTGTTCCTTCTTTGCACGAGCATAGATTTTGAGAAGCCTTTTGTCAACAAACTCCCAGTCGAACGGGTATGCGTTCGGCTGAGGAATGGCAGGCGGATCTTCACCGGACACATCGGGCAGCATGAACGTGCATAACATGTACACTATATTTAACCAGCCTATTTTGGACCTTGTCAAGTTTCAGCCTGAATTTTCGCAGACAGTTGTGCATGTGACACTTCTCTCTTATCGAACAGATTCCATCGTAATTCCCTCACGGGGAAGGATGACGTTGTTCAGTGACGTCATATGAAAACAGTTACCTGTTACCGATATGCTGAAAGTGATTTTCCGCCGTGAAGCACTGCCCTGTTCCTGATGTGCATGTTTTACGTGTTTCGTACATTTTTATCGATCCTCACAGATAAAGCATTGATGATCATATGCATATGACACGCCGATGACGGAAAAGCAATATTTTCTGGAGCCTGAACACGCTGTTCAGAAGAGGTATGAGGCGCTGCGCTCATACTTCGTCGACGGTGTTCCGGCAAAGGTGGTTGCGGCAAGGTTCGGCTACACCTACCAGTACTTCAGGATGCTCTGCACGATGTT
>DAHXLZ010000050.1 GCA_027365715.1 Methanomassiliicoccales archaeon
GATATCTGTTCCTGCTTGCAGAGCGTAAGGCCGATGGATCCAGGAGCTTCAAAATCAGGGAAGGAGCCCCGCTTCCGACAAGCTATGGCGAAGACCTGTATGTGAAGATATTCGGCAACGGTGACAGGCCTGTGACAGCTCAAAAAGAGTGAGGAATCGATTTTGAATTTGGAAAGGACGGAAGGAGTCCCCGGAGTTGAGAAGCGCAGGGAACATAAGCCCACATCGTGGCCAACCTCTTCAATGTGCGGTGCGCACTCAGGGCTGAATAAGTACTGCAGCCCAAGCCGAGTATCAAGGGCGAGAGCGTCGTGGCAGCTCCGGGCCAAAAAAATGCCGGCTTAGTGTATCTGAATACGGAGGTTGAGCGATGAAAGCCGTTCAATGGCAAAATTTTTCACTATCTGCAGTCTTCTCCGTAATGACGCGCCCCGTTGACAATTCACGCGAACTATGCAGCACGATCAGTCGATTTTGAACTCATCCGAAAGACGTCGGTTGACCGCATCGATGTCGAATACCACAGGATCGAAATCCGCTCCAGCCCACTCTCTCATAGAGTCGTGCTCGCTGCTGGCCGGGTCTGACAGAGTTTGCTTTAATTTGCCGTATCCAAACGGGCCACCACAATCTTCTGGCGGGCAGGCCATTTGTCCGTCTAGGCAGACAGGAACCCGATCTGTATCTTGGCGCGCTGAAATTGCCTCAACGCGGATCTCGTGCTCCCATTTGTCGCCAAGATCGTAGATGTACCGGAATTTCGTCTTCGCCTGGCGGGCAACCGACTTAAGGCGCCTGCTGTTTGCATATGCAGTCGGATAAGGAACAGTCATTCCTACCCACATACTGTCAATTCCGGAAGAAGTTCTGGGCATTATCCATTCATCCTTTGTCATGAATCCGTATACATGGTAGTCATCCCAGCCCATAACAATCTGGATGACGCGATGCAGCAATTCCAGTGTAGACTCGCCAAGAACTGCAATCCTTCGCCAGACAGGGGGGTCTGTTCCGCGCAACTTGATCTTAAGCCTGTAGACGCTCCATGAAGATGTTATCTGAGCAGATCGGCCAGATTTGGAACGATCGACTGGCTTTGCCCGGTGTGCCATGTCTATGGAAATATCGCCGGCCTTACTTCTTGATTTCGCCTATTTGACAGTAGTCCCGCAGATAACATTACTGAATGAGGATTTTGACCGTTCCCGTCTGTGTAACAGTTGATTTTGTTGGGAAGAAGATCCATATAGGACCCTGTCCATCCCTGAGGTAGATTTCTCTTCCTCTCCTTCTCTTTTGATACGTGGACTTGAGCCACAAGATAGGAAGGGATGGGATGAACAAGGCTGATAGAATAAGGGAAAGGCAAGTTAAATCATTTACCATGAAAACGCTTTCAGAACACATACACATCAGGACGGGACGTTCAAAGTACACCGGCGATACCGTCCTCGCCGTCCTCGTGTGGACGGCAATGTGCCACGAATTCGTCGAGGGTGTTGCGAGGAACATGCTGAACATCTGGAGAATGGCGGTGCCGTCGGGAGACACCGTGAGGAGATGGATCGAACGTCTCACTCCAGGGGATGTCAGGAGCTCTCTCCTCTCCTGCAACAGCGATGTGCTGGAGAAGGCGAGATCCATGCGCCTTCTCACACATCCTGTTGTGTGTGCGCTGGACTGCAACGACAGGGAATATTACGGAAAGAAGACATCAGGACTCATTGTAGGCGGAAAGCACAAGAACGGCACGAATTGGTTCTACAGGATTGCGACACTCTGCGTTGTGGAGAAGGACATCAGGTTTGAGATCGCAGCTGCGGAGTACAACGTCTTTTCCAGCCTTCCGAAGGTTGTGAGGAGACTGATTGAGGATGCCTTACGGCATGTGCGCATAAGGCACCTGCTCATGGACAGGGCATTCTCGACGGTCGAGATAAGACACATGCTGACGGACATGGGCATAAGCTACGTTATGCCGATAGAAACGAACGACAGAATCGACCGAGAGGTGAAGGCAACACACGGTCTGCGTTTCAGGCACATTGAGTGGGTGACGACATTCAGGGGCATCACAGACACAACCACGCTCATAATAATAGACAGGGACGAGGTCAAGCAACCGAAACACAGGAGCTCGAAATCTGTATACTGGCTTTATGTCACAAACATGTCCGTCACTGACGGAAATGTTGCAGACGTATGCCGCTTTTACGATGCGCGCTGGGGCATCGAGAGCGGTTACAGGATTGACGATCACGAATTCACCGGCCTGACTACATCACACAACGAATCACTCAGGCTGTTCTACCTCTTCCTCTCAGTGCTGCTCAGGAACATATGGACACTGTTCAAACTGTTGCTCGGCTGCACCGGCGCCGGGAACGTGCCGCCGGTTGAGGAGTTCAGTGCAAGCGAGTTCAGGGAATGGTTCAGAAAGGAGTTCAGGTCTCCTTCCTGAACCTCTTTCCCATCCCTCCGCAATATTCAGATATGGTTCATCACCGTTGTGTGAATGTTCGCACCGGCAGAATATACGTATTTCATTTGTACCCTGCAGCGTGAGCAGTCTCACTGCCGGAAAAGGCTTGTGAAGTGAAGAACAGTCATATGCCAATGGCTTATTGATGAAGCGGTTCCACCTGCGGGACTACTGGGGTTATCGGCTACCCCTGAGTAAAACGTATATAGTACATCGTCTACTCATTACTAGATGGAATATTGAAGTCAATCAGAGAGGTGTGAAAAAATGGACCTGAGATGCGGATGCTGCGGAGGCAAGTTACGCTGGGCGGACCCAAATGTGCTCGAGACTGCTCCAAAGAGTGAAATCATAATCTTTACTTGTATGCAATGCAAGTGCGGCTATGACACATCAGCCAATAGAACACACGTGTGTGAAGAACTTGGAAAGAACGTCTTCAAATTCACCCCACCGTCTATTGACAAGAAGTCTATTGACAAGAAGGCCGGTAAAAACAGAATCAGGAAGAGCTACAGGACGGAGCTGCGTCCCATATTCAAACCGATGAAGACCCAGGAGCGTTTCGCGGGTAGAGAGAAAGACAGCAAGCATAGTTTTAGCAACATGCTCTTCGAGTTACTTTTCGGTGGTCCTTAGGTGGGTATGTAATGTGGCAATCACTGTGGTTTGTGTTTGGCGCCCTGCTTCAATTCAGTTAACACTACATTGGCAATTTGAATGCCATCTCTGATACGTGAAGCTGGTACTGAATTGCCATGAATTACCAAATTTCGAAGCTTGACCAAGAAGCTGAGTGGGGGAATCAAATCTGCACCGATTGAATTCCGTGAATGCAGTTCATTTATCAATTGAGATGCGCTAAGAGATCTAACGGGCCTTTGAGTTATTTCTTTCCCCAAAAGTTCCCTCAATTGTTTTTCTATGTTTATGAAAATGCCAATAAATGCAAGTTTCATCTCCTCTGGATTCTTCGAGAGACTTGAATCTATGTACTTCTCAGTACCAACAGTTTCCCTAATCTTTTCACCCACAGGCCCAATCAAATTCTCCATCGCTTGCCTGTAATTTCGTGAACTGGCCATCAAACTCATGAGAATCGAAACACACATCAGGATAAGTGACATTACCACAAATAATGCTGAAAAAGGTATACTACTAATCGCAGGAAGTTTGAATGAAGTAATGCCATAAGCTACAACGACTAACATTAACGCCACGCCAAGGCCGAAAATCGCCCAGCTGATCGGGTAGAGTAACAATGATGCGCGCCAGTATTTTTCCCTTCCGTTATGGGCGTAAAGACTTGCTGACCCTGCTGTTAAAACAAAGAAAATCAAGGTCATGAGTATGATATCGGTTAAACCCTGAACTACAGAGGCTGATAAATTGGCCGTGTGAAGGAAACCAACTGCAGCGATCATGAGACCGGACAGAGTGGCAATTGGACCAAATATGTCCCGGGGTCGCATGATAGCATCTTGCTCGTTTTCTTCTGGCATAATTGTTCCTCCCAAAATGTTGTAAGCCCTTGTCCCGTTACAATTAATCGCACGATACGACCAAATGCAAGCAGCGATAGATAATTCTCAAAATACACACCGATTGCAATAATCCCGATTCTCACTGCATATTCTTGAGATTTAAACTCTTACTCCCGCCGTTTTATGTAACTGGTATCTCGATTCCCCAAGAAAAAGGTAAGGAGTTACGGTTTAATCGACACAATCTTATAATTTGCAAGAATAGGGATTCAAGGCATGAACGACAGAATGGCCCTGCTGAGAAATCAGATACTTTCGTTAACTGGAGAATTTGGTAAATTAAAGACTGAAAGCAAATTTGTTCCAGGAGAGTCATGGGTGCATTATGCCGGAAGAGTATTTGATGAAAATGAATTTGTGAATCTCGTCAGTGCCTCGCTGGATGGATGGATAACCTCAGGACAACACAGTGAGAATTTCGAACTTGAACTTGCAAAATATTTGGGTTCATATTCGTCAATCATAGTTAATTCCGGCTCTTCCGCGAATCTGCTGGCGCTCACCACTCTTACATCCTGTTATCTTGAGGATAATGCACTGAAGAAGGGCGATGAAATAGTAACGGTTGCTGCAGGTTTTCCTACGACTGTGAACCCGATAATACAAAATGGTTTGAAACCCGTATTTGTGGATGTCGATTTGGGCACCTACAATGCCATTCCTGAAAAGGTCACTGAGGCAATTGACTCTGGTGTCAAAGGCATAATGCTTGCCCATACGCTTGGGAATCCATTTGACTTGGGGAAAATAACAAGACTATGCAACGATAATGATCTTTTTCTTATAGAAGACAACTGCGACGCGCTGGGCTCCGAGTATGACGGGAAAAAGACTGGGACATTCGGAAACGTTTCCACATTGAGTTTCTATCCAGCTCATCACATAACAATGGGAGAGGGAGGCGCAGTTAATATCAACGATCCTAAATTGGAGAGGATTGCCAGATCTTTCAGAGATTGGGGGCGAGACTGTTACTGCGAAACAGGAGCGTCAGATTCCTGCGGTATGAGATTTACGCAGAAGTTTGGTGACTTGCCGTACGGTTATGACCACAAGTATGTTTATTCACACATAGGATATAACCTCAAAGCAACTGATATTCAAGCTGCACTAGGTCTGGCGCAATTGAGCAAGCTTCCAGACTTCATTAGTAAGAGACGGAAGAATTTTTTGGCACTGCATAAGGCCCTGAAAGAATATGACAGCTTGCTGATATTGCCATATGCAACTCCACATTCAGACCCATCATGGTTTGGTTTTCCTTTGACGGTTAGGGAGAAGAGTAATTTCAAGAGAGCAGAC
>DAHXLZ010000044.1 GCA_027365715.1 Methanomassiliicoccales archaeon
CTTGCAGGCTCCGGATCCGTGGTAGCTGTTGCCGAAGAAACAAAGCAGCCCAAACGGAACGTCCCAAGATCCCTTGTCCTTGTGATGCTTATCGATTTGTCCGTCATCCTTGTGACATATGCCCTGACAGTTGGCTGGGGCGTCTCCAGGATGGCTTCATTTGCCACATCTCCCGATCCGGGCATTATCGTATACAGCCATTATCTGGGGCCTGTTATTGCGTTAATTTTTGTAGCAATAATTTACAACAGTTATTTTATGTTCGGACTCGCGATCAACAACTCACTGTCACGGACAATGTACGGCATGGCCAGAGACGATGTTGTGTTTCCGAAGAGAATATTTGCGACGACCCATCCCAAGTACAAGTCGCCGCACAGGATTATAATGCTGATAACAGGTTTCGGTTTTCTGTTTGCAATTGTGAACGGCCTGATTTTTGGACCGTTTGAAGGCGGTGTTTACCCGTTCATAATGATAGGACTGATGCTGATCCTCGTCCACCTCATAGATAATTTCGCTTTGATCCGGTACGTCAGGAAGAAAGCAATCAAGCTGAATCCAATAACGCATGTCATCATTCCCCTGCTTGGTTCGGCACTTCTCATCCTAGCCATCTACTATTCCTTTGTTCCCTTTCCGGCATTTCCGTACAACGTCTATGCATATATTGCAGGCATCTGGATCGTCGCAGGTATAATCTATGCCCTGGTTAAAGGAAGGAAAGTGGGGGACATAGCCACCGTGAATGTAAACTGAGCGCACTGGCTGCGCTCCGGCTCCCGGCAAAACCGGCGGCATGCCTCCCTCTTCTGAAGACGGTTCATACACCGACAAAAGTCCTTGCGGGCGACAGGGATAACCCTTCATCGCTGCCCTTTGCAAAACTCGTTTCCAGAGAAATTCCGGATGCCCGCATGGTCATTGTTCCGGGAGACCATCTGATAACCCCCCCGATCCGTGCAGCATTTCACGCGCCCGCAATTGAACCTTCTGCAGAGACTTCGGACACGCGCAAATGGTAGAGAGCATACACTGCCGTATCTGCAGAAATGCACATAGCATGAACCACTGAATCTGCCGGTGCTGCATTGACCTTCATTGCACTGCCTGGCAGGTGGAAACAGTCGTTCACAGCCGTATGGTTTGAGGCCAGCCTCACTGCGTGGGGGGCGGTAATTCAAACATTATCCCGCACTCTTCATGCTGCTCTCGTTGCAGTAGCATGGAATCTGCTTACGCCAGAATTCATAAAGGGAACGGCAATCAAACACATCGGGAACATGCCTTGTCATGCCGGTGGATTGGTTGATCCTGGACTTGCATATCTTACAATATATCGTATCCTTTATATCGTACCTTATAATACCATATCTGCGTGATGCGGGATCTACGAAATCCATGAATCCATGAAAACAGATGCATGTGTGGTTGCCGGAACGAAAAGCATGGAGCACGGATGCCCGTCATCATATCCGGCATGGATATCGCAGGTCAACTATACCGTGATTTACCTGGAAAGGATGCTGGAAGAAATGGGAAGAAATGAATACAGGCCTGAGTCGTCTGGTCATAAGCTCACAGATAGAATTCAGAGAGGGGACTGAAAATGAAATATGCTGTAATAATAAATTCAAAGGATTCAGAAACGATGTGGAACGCATTCCGGTTTGCAAGTGCCGCTCTTTCCAAGGGACACATGGTTTCGGTCTTTCTGCTTGGACCGGCCGTAGAAATAGATTCTGTCGACAACAGCCGTTTCGAAGTCCATAAAGTGCTCAACAGATTCATAGAGCTCGGGGGGGAGGCACTCAGCTGCGGTACATGTCTCAGACTGCGTAGAGCGGACGCGAGTGAGGCGTGTCCCATGTCCACTATGGACACGCTTGTCTCCCTTACTGAAGATGCAGACAAAGTGGTGAATTTCGGTTGAAGACGACAACAGTTCTGGTTTTGGGTGCCGGAATCGGCGGCATCTCCGCTGCTACAGAGCTCGCAAAACTGCTGGGCGAAAAACACTCCGTAACACTGATAGATCGCAAGCCCCGTTTTTACGAATGTGCCTACAACATAGGAATTGTGAGCGGTGAATTGAGTAATCCGGCTGCGGGTGAAGGCGATTTTTCCGCGCTCAATTCAAGAGGAATTGAATTCATTAATGCGGAGGTCAGAAACATCGATGCTGCCGGCATGACTGTTCAGACGACAGAGGGTGATTTCAGCGCAGAGTTCATAGTAATCTCGATGGGAGCGGAGATGTCGCCGGCAATAATTCCTGGTCTGTCCGAGGGGGGTTACAACGTCTATGAAAAGAATGGTGCGGTGGCATTCAGGCATGAGATCGAACGCATTGAGGAAGGGCGTGTAGCAGTCATTATCACACGTACGCCATTCAAGTGCCCGGCTGCGCCCTATGAGATCGCATTTCTTGTCGACTCCGCACTCCGGAAAAAGGGAATCAGGGACAGATGCACTGTTGACATATATACGCCGGAATGGCAGCCGATGCTTGCGGCAGGCAATGCGGTAGGGGATGCACTTGCAGGCATGATGAAGGAACGTGAAATCGGCTACAACACCGAGCACATGGTTCTGAAGGTGGACAATGAACACAGAAAAATACTGTTTGAGACTGATGATGCTGGCTACGATGTGATGGCCTATGTGCCGCCGCACATAGCCCCCGAGCCTGTCCGTAAAGCGGGTCTCGTCGATTCGACAGGATGGATTCCAGTAAATGCGGAAACGCTGGAAACGAAGAAACAGGGTCTGTTTGCGATAGGCGACATAGTGTCAATAAAACTTCACAACGGAGTGTTCCTTCCAATGGCCGGCGTATTTGCATTACAGGAGGGTATCGTTGTTGCTGCAAACATTGCATCAAGACTTGGGTTCGGAGGCGAGGAGAGATTCGCAGGAGGCGGCTACTGCTTCATCGAAACCGGGGAGGGAAAGGCGGCAATGGGTTCGGGCAATTTCTACGCGAGACCGGCCCCGGAAGTCAGCTTCGAAGCGCCATCCGAAGAACATAAGAGAACTAAAGACGAGTTTTCTGCTGCAATTCTTGATGCGTTCCGCTCAATACGCTGATTGCTGCCGGAAAGGTAAGAAAGAAAACTGATCGGTGGCATTAATCCGGAATTCGACCATGTCCATTCTCAGACTTACCATGTTTCTGAACAATGACGGCAGCATAATCGTCGTGGGCAGCACAACCGTTTGTTCCATATCACTGAAAGACGGCGCGTGTCATGCTGCATAAAAACGGAGAATGAATATGAAAAATAAGCGATTTTCAGGAGAAGCGATTCGCCCCAAAGTGCCGGTTTACCGGTAACGCAGTTCATTGAAAGTGTTGTGCCGGGAGTCGCCCTTACGGCTAACCCGGTGCTGACTTTCTCCCTTCACCGGTCAACATACCCGGTTCCGTCCGTTCAATATCCAGACCATCAAAGTGCCTGTCGAAGGAAACGATACAGTCCACCGCCAGCTTTTTTGCCACAAAGTACTGCAAGGCATCGTCGAAATCAAGTTTTGTTTTCTGCTGAACAATAGCTGCTGCGATCTCATCGTCATTTCCAGTATCATAAACCACGAGCCCTGTGCTTGTCTCCAGGTTCCGCAGGAACATAGATACGAGTTCCGCTTTGCCAAGTATGGCCTCTATTGCATGTACGGAAAACCTCGTTACCACAGCCTCCGGAGCGCCTTCAGATATCCTGTCCAGGAGGTCCTTGCATTGAGGTGCTTTAGGCTGACTCAAGAACATCTCAAGGAATATATTCGAATCCAGGAGTATCATTTTATCTTTTTCCACAGCGTGTGCTGGAGTTCGACGGAATCCTCCTTTAAGTGGTCCAGAACACCAATCATCTTACCCCAGTCCGGCTTCCCACCCCTGGTATACTGCCTCAGCAGATCCTCCATCGCCTTCTTCATCGAACCTTTCCTGTATCCGTAAGTCTCCATGGCCTTCTTCCTGAATTTCTTCACCAGCTGACTGTCCAAATCGACCTTAAGAGTTTCGGTCATAAGTACTATAGTACATTATTACTATTTGTGTCTGATTGTCACGCCTGGCATTCGAAACAAAGGTGAAAGAATCGCGAGCACATTCCCCAGTCTTAGAGCCTGAGAGGATGTCACATTCTGCGATGAATAAGGCAGAAGTGACTGCCGACGGAAATTCATGTCGATGAGATTTGCATCGGTCCAACAAAGTATGCAATTCTTGCAGCACACGTCCTGGAGGAGTCAGGACAGATCGTATCCGGACTCCAAATCCATCGACCGGGTAAATTTACGGGCAAATTCCGGAGAGCAACAGCAACTTCCAGTAGTGCAGAATACACAGTCACTGCGTTTTCGGAGGCGCAGGATTCTATAGTTCATGGGCCAGGCATTGGATCAGTTCTTCAGATTTATTTTCTTTCCAATCATCTCAGCCTGGTTAGATTTTCTTGCAGGATTCCCGATACCCTAAAACAGAGGGAGTCAGCGGTTAAAGCATTCATTAACTTCAAGTTAGATTACGACCGTTACGATATAGTACAAAGAAACGGCACTGAAAAACAACAGAAGAAACAGATAGAGGTGTAAGACAAAGCTCGACCGCATGGCCGGTGCCAGAAAACTGAAAATCCTTCTTCCAACAAAGGCACCGACTGACGCAAACATAAGTGCCGGATAGGGAAAGGAGGAATATCCGAACTTCTGTACCGAGACCAGCGTGTCGAGCACTGCCGCAAGAAGCGTGACAAAGAACAGATTCCTGAACGCAAATTCAAAGGATTCCCGATTGCCGGTTCAGCCTCACGCAGATATGGTATTATCAGCTACGATATATTGTAAGATATGCAAGCCCAGGATCACCTAATCCACCGGCATGACAGGGCATGTTCCCGATGTGTTTGACTGCCATACCCGTCACGAGTTCCGGCGTAATGCTGACGTCGTGGTATTGCAACGTGAGCCGTGAGCCCCAAGAAGAGTACCTGCATAACTGTCGCCCCAACGCAGTGATGTGCGCCTGAAACCATAAGGCAGTGAGTCAA
>DAHXLZ010000061.1 GCA_027365715.1 Methanomassiliicoccales archaeon
AATCACGATATTGCGTTGCGGCTGACTCGTGAATCAAAGGAAATGGCAATATCGATGGTTACACTCCTTGAAATGAAATCCGTGATGGCGAGGACAACCAGCTTGCGTGAAGAAGAGATTGAAGCATACGTGCAGTACCTGAACAGACTGGGATTTGAGCTGAAGAGGGTTGACATGGACAGGGTGTTCCAGAGAGCGGCTGAGATTTCGTTCGCGATCAGAATGAGAACACTGGATCTTCTGCATCTGGCTGCCTGTTCTGAAACAGGCGCTGACACATTAATTACGCTAGATCGGGAATTCAGGATTAGGAGAGCAGAGATAAAAAGCATAGGCATAGATGTAAGGCTGCAATGACCGGGAAGGGAATGAAGGTAGAATAAACCCGGCCCTGTTGCAACAGGTTGCACAGCATCAGAAATAATGAGAAGTGCAGTAACGATCATGGTCGAAGCGGTCTCCAACGTACGTGAACAACGTTGCCTTTTTGGCTCTTTGGAACGGTTTTTACATAGGGAGAGTCTGTAGTTTCTTCACAGGGCGGGCGTCTCAGTTTATGCGATGCTCGGAATAGCGTTTCTTACGAGCTTATTTTGTGTTACAATACGATATATAGGTGTCAGAAATGCAGTAAATTTCAATTACGTCACAGGTTTGATTGAGGCGGCATTAATTGGTTGTAACACATGCAATAACGACGTTGCCAGGCTCCTCGAACAATACCAATGCCGGCCGAATCTTTGAACCCTGGTCATCGGCAAACCGTAACCGGGCAATGATTACGTCTCCGGGTCTATGCATGTTCCCATTCGCTGTAATCCCCTTCTCCCCAGAGTTCTTTCATCTTGTATTCCTGAGCTTTCTGGACGAACATATCAAATTCATTTTTCTCCTGAGCAACGGCTATAAGGCCCAGAATTGTCTCGTTGTAGGTTTCTCTGGGATATTTCTTAATCTCTTTGAGAGCTCTGACCACCGATTTCTTCAGCCGTATTGTGGTTATCTCATTTTCCACTATGAGCCGCCCATATGCTAACTATATCGTGCCATTGATTAGAAGTTTATTATTCACATCGTGCGAGACGGTGTGACCTTTGTGAGCGGGTCTTACCACGCAATCATGCGCATTATTCCCATACACTTCGAACTTCACATTCCGCCTTGTCCGTCTGCATTTTGAAATGAGGCTCTGCACGGGATAGAGCCGCTTTACCGATGTTTTTCTGCTAAGGTCAACTGCGAACAGTCTGCGGAATTGGCGATGACTATTTGCACAGCGTGGGCAAAGATTTGGCATATGAGTCAATGCGTTTATGTCGTTCTTTTTTGTGTCATCGGATGTTTTTCGCAGCTCTCGATTCTGCCAAACGCTTGTCAAGTTCTGTGTGTAAATGGAGCACCTGGCTGCGGGGAGGATGCGGGCTCAGCGTAAACGCCTTCCCGCGGCCGGCAGAGAGGGCAGCGCCCGTTCAGGCGCGTAGTCCTGAGTGGGACATAAGTCCACTATCTGGAAGTCATGTTGAACAGATTATGCCATGTGCCCTTGCACATGGCCGCAGCACGGATCCTGTCTTCCCTTCTCCGATGTATCTGTCATCCCGTAGCCCTCTTGTCGGCTGAGGGTCCAGACTCCTAATTATCCCTTCTGTAGTATTCGGAAAGGAGTTCCATCGGCGCATCCATGAGCCTGCCGATGAGTTCCTTCCATGCCGGCGGTCCCCTGATGGTTGTGTTGCTTCTGGGTATTATGAACACCTTTGTTCCTTCAGAGAAGTCGTCCAGTGTGGACTGCGAACCGTAATACTGGTCGAGACGGATGCTCTCCACGTCCTTCACCGTGAAACCGAGCATCCTGAGTGCATCACGGTAAGCGTCCTTCTCAGACTTCATGCTCACGCCGTAGGCGACATAGAGATTGGTTTCGAGATCGAGTATTGCGAACGCATAGACAAAGAGTCTGCGGTCCGGGTTTGTCTTTATGCAGTTGCCATTGTCCCTCATAGAGCGGTAGTGACGTGTGATGGACAGTGAATAGCCGGTGCCGTCACCAGTCAGGTTGCCTCCGGCACCGGAGGCGAGCAGCGCGAACATGTTATGAATAATGAGCTCAACGGGCAGACTGGAGTACGCCCTTTCCACTGTCTTGTAGCTTATGTCTATGTCTGTCAGAGGTCCAAACAGTGAGAGCAGGCCAGCCATCTTTCTGTTGCTGAGCTGGAATATCGCCTTCAGCTGCAGTATGACGACCTTCTGCTCAGGCGTCACTTTCGGCGGCCTGCCCATGCCGCCGTCAGATGAAAGCACGATTGACGATGCACTCTTCACAACTGAGTACAGTTCCCTTGCAGCACACTTTATCCTCTGTTCATAAGATCGCTCATATCTGCTCCAGTTCCGTATGGTGTGCCTGGCGTACTGTTCCCTGTACTTCTTCACAAGGAAATCAAACTCGTTGTGAAACCGTTCGAATTGCTCGTTCGTGAGCACATGCGGATAATGGAAAAACTCATATAAAGACATATGTATACATATGTTCACTAACAAATGGACCTTGTCAAGTTTTGCTTGGTAACCTGAGATGTTCATGGTACAGGAATGATGTGTTCAGCAGACCGTCTTTTGTCTTGAATCTGCGCTTGAATATCGGCGAGTTCATAGAGAAATGCTGTTCTGCAATATTGCTCGTCTTCGAGACGAGCGGATCATCGAGATAGAGGAAGAACTCCTCTGCATGTTCATCCAGTGTGTTGAGGAACTTTCCAATGATGCTGTCGCCGCCATAGAGGTGGCGTATTGTGGGCAGCAGCCCTTCCACTACCTCCCTCTCCGTCTTCTCCGAATAGAGTTTCCTCACGACATCCTCGTTCTTTCCAAGCGCCTTCAGATTCTTCTCAGTAGGGAAGAACATGTATGTGAGCAGCCTGACTGCGCCTTCGAGTTGTTTCTCCGCCCTCGCCTTGTATACCGCCTCGCTCACATCCATGAGGGAATGGAAGAGGCATCTCTGCCTCTGTATCCTGATGTGCATCTCCCTTGCCACGGCGGCGAATGCCGTGTCGTAGTTGCGGCCGTCGGCCGTAATGCAGACAGTCTGGCCGGGCTGGACTGAAAAACGTTTCAGTGCGCCTGTCAGGAATGGGACGATGCTGTCGTCGAGCAGATTCTCCATGATGTCCTCGACGAAGCGATGTGTGTGATTGTCCTTCAGGAGTGCCCTGTATTTGCGTATGCCATTTATGTCCACATACTGCTCATCGTATGTGAAATGCAGGGAGGTATCGAGAGGGACCGCTCTGTCCCTCTCCGGTATGAGCTTTCTTATTGTCTCATGGGATATGAATGAATCGAGCAGCGTCTTGTATGAACCATGATGCCTTCCTCAGTGTGCTCTTCACCCTCGCCTTTATCCCCTTCTCCCTTGTCCCTTCAGATATGTCTTTGTGGTAGCCGTATCCCGGCAGCCTCGCCACGAACTTCTTACCGCATCTGTTGCAGACATACATTTGTATTATCAGCACCGTGCCGTTCTCAAGCTTCTTACTGTATGTACCGTTCTTCGACACATCCTCTGAACCGCACTCCGGGCATACAGGGTTCGAGTATCGGACGAGGTTGCCCGGATAGAGTTCAATATCGCTGAACTTCAGTTCCTTCCTCCTCTTCCTCATGGCACTGTTCTCTATCTTCTCATCCGTGAAATCATCGAGTGTGGAGTGCCGAGTGGAATGATGGCGCAGTGGACATCATACCGATGTAGCTCCATATCAAACCTGAAAGTGCCCAGCACTTCAGGCGGAACTACGTCGATGTCTCCGTTTCCATCAAGCCCTCTAAAATCCCGGATGGATCGATTTCCGGTATCCGGTTTCAAACCATGCCTATCATGTGCAGCCTTCCCTTGCGGTTTGCTGTACACTTCGTCATTCACTTGAAAGAGCTGCACTGCCGATGTTTTGCTACCGACTGATGCCAAATGCTGCGGTTCATCCGTGCAGCCGAAGTTTTCTGACCACAAGGGGCAGGCTCCTTCCACTTTCCGTTGTAACTGACCGGCATGGTCCAGGGGTCCTTGGCTTCTCCGGCTTATTATCACCGACGTCATTGCTACTATGACCCCATGCGCCGATCCCACGACCCGAACATGTCCCACTTCATGTTCCACATTTATAGGGACATCACTGATGGTCATGGGACCATCCCTGTTTGCATTCCAGTCTCTACTATCGTGCTGCTGTCTATACACCGGAGAATTCCAGAGGTGCAGTTGCCTGAACTTGCCTCCGGATACTGTCTTCACCCCGCTACCAGGGGTTCGACATTCTCTTCTTCCTGCAACCATATTCACGCAGGGTTCATTTCGATGCTTAAGACAATTCCAACCAGGCATACGCCAGCTTGTTGCGGCCCGATAGTTCGCTAGCCCTTCTGTATGGTCCAGTCTTCCGACTGCAAGGACATTATCCCTGGAGCTTGCATGCGGTATGTTGCCACATCCGCATGTCCAGTTCGCTACTATGTTTTCAGGCTTTTTCATAGGTTGGTTCTTCCCCAACTAGACTGAAATGGTTTCAGGCTGCCAGGTAGCGCTTGAACCGTATACCGAAGCCCTTTTCAGGCATGGACAGTATATATACAATCAAATATAAAAACATAACGATACTAACCGAAATCACAACAAACTAAAACCACAAAAATCATGAACATCTCAGGTTATCAAGCAAAACTTGACAAGGTCAACAAATGCGAATCTGCTTAAATCATGGAGACCATACACGTGATATGCACGATAGGGAAGTTGTCATTGACGGTAAAGAGATAGTACTCAGGGATGAAGTGGAAACATTCTTCCAGAAGACTGTG
>DAHXLZ010000070.1 GCA_027365715.1 Methanomassiliicoccales archaeon
GGGGTGGATTCGCGGCGGAACGTTATAACAGGATCGGCGGGCAGGCGGCAAAAGGGCCGGAAAGCAGGAATACAGGCATATTTCACTCGATCTTCGTACGAAGATTACGATCCTGTTCGGAGGTTCTGTCAGCCTACCTAGTGCCATGTAAGTGTCATTGATAGTATTGTATGATCGAACATCTACATGGTGTCAACGTCTACATGGTGTCATGCGAGTGGCTCCCTCAATCACACCGAGAGATGATGAAAGGAAAACACTGGAGCACTGGTCAAGAGGGCAGGCCGTTCCCCACAGGCTTGTGCAGAGATCGAAGATCGTCCTTCTCGCCGCCGGTGGAATGGAGAACAGGGACATTGCCGCCGCTCTGCATGTAAATAAACTGACCGCCGGACTGTGGCGCAGGCGCTTCGCTCTCCTGCGTATGAAGGGCATAATGGAGGATGCGCCAAGATCCGGAAGGCCGTCGAACCTTCCTCCCGGTAAGAGGAAGAGGATAATGGACATGACGCTCAACAGCAAACCGGATGGCATGACACACTGGTCGACGCGCTTGCTTGCTGAAAAGCTCGGCATAAGCCATATGACCGTCCAGCGTGTCTGGAACGAGAATAATCTGCAGCCGCACAGGACACGTTCATTCAAGTTCAGCCAAGACGCTCATTTCGGGGAGAAGCTGATGGATGTGGTCGGACTGTACATGCATCAGCCCGAGAAGGCGGTCGTGTTCAGCATCGACGAGAAGCCGCAGACACAGGCACTGGAGAGGACACAGAAGATGCTGCCGATGAGACCGGGACTGCCCGAAGGCACATCCAACGACTGCAAACGGAACGGCACCGTCGACCTGTATGCCGCACTCAACATACTGGACGGCAAGGTAGTCACAGCATTCACGAACAGGCATACACACAGGGAATTCCTATCATTCCTCCGCATGATGGAGGAAAATACGGAGCAGGAACTGAATATCCATGTGGTGCTGGACAACTTGGGCGCACACAAGACACCCGAAGTGAGGAGGTGGCAGAAACGCCACAGCCGTTTCCACATGCACTTCACTCCGACCAGTTCTTCGTGGGTGAATATGGTGGAGGGACGGCTCTCCAAACTGACAAACGGCAGCATAAAGCGCGGCAGCTTCAGAAGTGTGCCCGAACTCAGAAGTGCAATAGAAGCGTATGTCAGTGTCTACAAAAAACAGGCAAAGCCGTGGGTTTGGACAAAGGATGCCGTTCTTCAGGAGAAAGCAACGCAAATTCGCCGGCGGTTCCAAGCGGAAACAAGCCGTCCATGCCTCGCGTGATGAGACGATCAACAAGTGCTTCAAGACTTTCAGTTTCAACCTCGCCTCTTGCATTGAGCGGAGTGGGCATCAGTGCCCAGATTCCATGCATCTCATCCCTCATGATTAAAGGATGGCAGGCTGAATGATATAGTGCTGCATTTCTGGCTCCGGAGGCAAAACTACGCCATCCTGCGAACTGTGTTCGAATCCGCCCACATAAGTAAAAGTCAGAAGAGGAGGGCAGGACACTACGGCTTCCCTCTTTTCCTGACGGCAATTAACGCAATGACAGCCGCTTCGCCGACAATCAGCGCGGCCAGCAAATCGGCCAGCCACACGGGCAGATATGCTGCCGGGGAAACTGCTTTGGCAGGCTGAGCCGGGTTGGTCACAACCGCTGTCTGCCCGGGCGACAGACTGAGATTCCGATAGAAATCGCCTTCAGCTGTCACGAATTCTACCGTGTAGTTTCCGGCAGCGAGTTTGATGTCGACATATCCCTGGTTTGTCGGAACGTATCTACCGTCAACAAAGACGGTGGCATTTTGCGTGGAAAACAATACCAGGTGGGCGTACTTAAGGTAGTGGATAGAAAGAAAGCGGTTCCCTTCAATGGAAACGACTCCCGAGCCGATCGTAGCGTAGTATGCCGAAAGATTGCGCGGGGTGTAAGTATAGTTACCGTAGGGCAGAGAGAAATTCTCGTACGCCTGATCAGTTGAATAAACTGTGCCATTCAACATGAAACTCCAGGTCATTCCCGGAGGAATACCCGATTCAGCAACTGTGAGATTGAAGACAACTTCCGAGAAATTGAGATCAAAAGTATAACCGGGTACCGTCTGAACAAATATGATGAATTCAGAGCTAAACTCGTCGTCAAGCATTATCGGCTTGTCCAGCGTGTACCGTCCTGAAATATTTTGATAATGGTAATTTGCAGCTGCGGAATATGAGTAGTTGCCTGGAAACTGGTATACGGTTATGGATGTTCCATTCGTTCTGTAGGAATCAGAGTAGTTGCCCAAAGCAGGGAAGAATGTCTGGTACAACGGGCTGTGCAAATCAATGGACCAGTTTGTGTTCGGAGGCAGGCCCTTCATTAAAAAGGTCACGGCATAAAACAGGGGCTGGATTGCAAGATCTGCATACATCAGGCCAGTCGGACCGGTCACAGGAAGCCTGTTACCGCCCGGTCCGGTGTAGTAACTGATATTGCCTGAATCATTTTCAGCATACTGAAAACCAAAAAATTGATAATAAAACTTGTATCCGCTGGCAGAGAGGGTGTAACTATACGTCCCGTTAACTGCATACAAGTGAGTTGTCCCGACGAAACTTTCTCCCAGGGTGAACTGCAGTGACGGACCACCAGTGAGGTTCAGATAGAACACTGTGCCGTTTGGTATCGGTAGTAAACTTCCTGGAGGTGTGTAGATATGGATGGTTACGTTGGTAACAAAGAGTCTGAAAAGGATGTACAGTCTAGAGGGGGCTGCTGTAACGTTGAGCGACCCGGAAACTGACATCCATGTCCTGCTGGGACCCTGTGCAACGAAACTCAAATTGCCTCTTGGCTCGGCCAAAACCAGTTTGCTCGAGTTAGAGCTGTAACTCTGCCCGTAGGAAGTGTTGATCCACCAGTTTGAACCGGAAGGAAGACCAGATTCGAAAAAAGTGACATTGGTAAAGTTTTCCCTGATAAATACGACATCCAGATATGTGTTGCTGCCGGCAACAGTGAAATTACCGCTGAAAGCAGATGGAATGTAACCAAATCCCTTGCCCGGATAGATGGTGGAAATCCGGAAATCATATGTACCGTTTGGCAGACCGAATGCGACAGAACTGCCATAGGCGCTCTCCTTAAGTCCAAAAACACTGACATTCCAGAAAGAACCTTGAGGCAGACCGCTTTCATTGAACTGGACCAAATTCAGTTTGTACGGCTTAGACTGAACAATGCTTATGGACTGGGAGTTCGTGTTTAAGACATAGAAAAGACCGTTAGAACTGTCGTAGGCTGCTGCTGAGGGATTGCTTCCAACAGCTATTTGTCCTGTAAGGTTGAGTCCGCTGACCTCCTGCACTACACCATGGGGTTCAAGCGCGTAGATAAGACCGTTTCTTGGATTGAAAGTGAGGTTCAGTGCATAATCTGAAAGATGGATGAAACTGACAATAACACCGTCGTAAATGACCGCTATCTCGTAAAGCCGTGGCAATGATGCGTATGTCAGGTTATTGAGAGGATCGTAGAGCAGATCCCAGGCGATGCTCGGCAATGAAACGTTTTCGTATAGCGAATTGTTGCCGAATATTGATAAGGTCCAGTAGTTATCAACTGCGGCATACAGTTTGTCACTTGCATCGTTGAATGAAATTGAATATGGAAGGCTCTGAGGAGTCCCCGCAGTGATGTTTGTTACGGCCTCAAGGCCGCTGATCATCGTGATCTGCCCGTCCCCGCTATCAGCAACAAACACCGATCCGTTGCTGGAAAGTGTCATTGCAGTGGGTTCTGCGCCTACCGGTATTACCTTCACAACTCCCATGCCGTTCAGAACAGTGACCTCCGAAGAGCCTGTATCGCTGACGTAAACATAACCATACGCAGAGTCGTAGAGAACATCGTCCGGGCTCTGGCCAAAAACCGGCAAATAGCCTTTGACGGTATTGTTGGAGATGAGAATTACCGTGTTGTTAACTGCGTCGGAGACGTACAGCATATTGTTTTCCGGATTGTAAGCGATTCCTCTTGCCAGGATCGAGAGAGGCACGTCACGTACGACGCCGTTTGCCCCTATGATGATCAGATAGGACGGACTTGCATCATCTATGGCGTAGACGGAGGCGTCAAGGCTGTCAAAGATCAGGCGCCCCATGAATCCGCTGCCACTGTAAGCCGCTGTTATGCTCAGCCCTTTTATCCGGAGTACGGTGGAGTTCGCTTCATTGCTCGCATAGATGTATCCGTTAGCTGAATCGTAAGCCATGCCGAGGGAAAACGTATTACTGTCGTTTGGATTTGCAAGCGGTATATATCCAACAATGCTCAAACCATTGATGACAAAAATGTATTGCTCCGAATAGTAGTTGGCCACATACAGATCGCCAGAGGCCGGGTCGTATGCAATTTGACCAGCAATTTCAAAACCGGAGATAGAAGAAATAACGCTGTTGTTTGAGATTACGTATACGTGAAGCAATCCGTCAGCGTAAATATATCCATCGGAAGGGTCAAATGTCATGTACAGACCGATCGAAATGTTGGTCGGAAAATCCCCGACTATTTGAAGTCCTTTGACTTCATACATGATGTGGTAGTCTGCAACATAGACGATCTGATTTACTGGATCATAGGCCATCTCAGATGGGCCGCCGAAAGTGCTGTTGGTTATGTTGAGTATGGCAACGACCTTTGTTCCGTTGATAATTGCTACTCCTCCGGTCTGGCTGTTGCTTGAAGCATATATCCAGCCGTTGGAATAATCGAAGGTCTCGGATGCAATCCCTTTCAGGCCTGTGTTTATTCCTTCTACGATTGTTCCGTTGCGTATAACATAAATGTAGCTTCCGCCGCCGTCCCCGATGTAGATGTTGCCGCTCTGATTATCATAAACAATGGAATAAGGCTGAACAATCAACGGAAGGTTTCCGTTGTTGCCCTGCAGAAGAGTGCTATTTTCAAGTGACAGAGTCTGATAGGCGCCTGAAATTGCATTATTGCCGGAGTTAGAGAGGGTAGAGTGAGCATGTGATGAATTGCCAAATGAAGTGCCGGGAAAATCTTTGATAATCGACTCCTGGGCGGGAGTGGGACGCCTCGGCAGCAATTTATTCAGCTGACCGGTCGATTTAGCATGCGCATTACCGGACGCCGGTCCTGAGATAGGCAGACCGTTCAGGGCCGCATACGAAGTAGGTGCGAAGAGCAGAACAGCCATCAAAACACAAAGCACACGAACCTCTGCGAAATTCCTTTTCGCCGCTACTGACGATGTCAACATTCCGCCATGTCCTGCATGTTTATGTCATTTTGATATTAATATCTGTATTTGTATAGCTCCTTATCAAATATGCCGCGATATTTCTCAATAATCTCATCCACGGTCTGTACCTGTTGAGAGACAGAGCCGCTGCCTCATCAGTTTCTCAAGCTCCTCGAACATGTTCATGTCCTTGAGTTTCCATGTTGCGAGGAGCGATGCTATGTACTGGTAGTTCTGTGATCCGTTCTCTGAACGGAATGTTCCTGTGATCTTGCGTATGAGGACATGCTCCCTTAT
>DAHXLZ010000072.1 GCA_027365715.1 Methanomassiliicoccales archaeon
GACCTGCATCTGCGTTGAAATAGGTTTGAGCTCACGCACGAAAAAGTTCGCGTCTGAATGTCCTCAGAAGAAGTCCTCGAGTTTCACCTTTGAAGAAGTCCTGGTTCCCGAAATTGTCCTTTCCGTCCTCACCTCATCAAAAAGAGTGGACTGCTTTGATCCGCTGAGCAGACTGTCTTCATCCATGCCGAAGACTTCGGTCACTCTGGACAGTGTCTGTGCAACGCGCATTGCATAGTATGTGTAGTCTGGTGTGAAACTGAATTCTCTGCCGGCAATAAAGGGTTCGACCTGCTGCGGCGACTTGCGGCTGTTCACCACGATCCATGATACCTTCATTCCGGGAATGAACTCCTCGCCCATTGCCATCAGCTTCTTCGCGGTCTGAACAGGAACCTGTGTAGCCCCGTCCTTGTACTCGCTGAACGGTCTGCATGATCTGGAGATGACAAGCTTCTCCTTAGGAACCTGGCCGTTCAGTACATCGCTGACAAGCTTTCTCGACAGCTTCACAGCACCATCTGTGTTTCCTTTCAGTATCTCTTCAAATACGGCAGACAGACTCTCGCTCTGGTAGTCAAACGAATCTGTGCGCCTGATTTCATATCCCCTGACAATGAGCCCCTCCTCCGGCCAGACGAGCCTGCCGACGTACCTTTTCTTCTTTCCGTGAGAGAACAGCGGTTCCATTACCTTCTCGAATTCCAGAGTGACGCCCTGACTCGAAAATCTTTCACTTAGCCTCTTTCCAAGCTCTATTGTGCCCTGCAGATTCTCTGCGGGGCTCTTGAAAAAGACTGAATCGGTATCGCTGTAGATGACCGCGAACCCTTCCTTTTCGAGCTGTTCTATCACTCCTTTGGTGGTTTCCCTTGCGAATGCTGTTATGCTTCCGCCTATTGCAACGTTCGTGAATCGGTAAAAGGATGAGGCAAGCACACCGTAGAATGAATTCATGAGTATCTTTACTGCCTGCTGCAGACCGTCGAGATAGTTGAACTCCTCTGTACCGGCTGCCAATTTCATTCTCGCTTTTATGCTGTCACGCTGATCCATCAGATTGCTCAGCAGCGCCGGTATGACACCTTTCCTGACATCAGGAGAAAGAAACCTCACACCGGTAGGGCTGATTACTGTTCCCTGCGGGCTGAGCGTCGTGAAGCATATGTTCCTCGCAATGATGAGCGAAGGGTACATGCTCTTGAAGTCCAGCACCCCCACCCAGTGGTAGAGACCCGGTGCAATGCTGTGCACATAGCCGCCTTCTATGCTCCCTTCTTCCGAGTCCTGCCATCTCGCCGTCATCGGCGTTGCTATGTGCTCCCGATCCGCAGCCCTTATGAGCAGCGAGTCTACAAGCTGTGATGCACCGCTGTTCATCGAATCATCGAGCGGCAGCTTCGAAACCGTCGCCATATCCATTCCGCTCGTGAGGACCCGGGTCTTCTCGAGAATGCGCAGAGCCAGATCGGCATCCTTCGCGCAATACTCCAGAACGCGGCTCCTGTTTATCTTCCATTCTTCATCTATTCTGAGCCTGTCGACGTCGAGCTTCTCCTCACCAAGCAGTTCCTTTGCAACTGCGTTGAGCGTTTCCTGCTTCGGATGGAAATGCTTCTTCATATGCCACCATGCGTCGGCGACGATTCTGCCATTACATCTCCAGAACCTGTTGCTCACCTGTCGGACATTGTCTCCGTCCCTTCCCCTCCTTCCTGCTCTTCTTCTCCTTCCTTTCAGGCGTCTCCTTCGAAGCATGTTTCGCAACTGCTTTCTCGTCCTTTGCTGC